>NZ_WPDC01000048.1:0-27290 GCF_035615595.1 Vibrio sp. R-1
CGATAAGGTGCCCTTCTTGACTTTACGCAGCGCTCAAAGCACGGCTCTTTATTCTTCTTCCTCTTGTCCTTCATCGGCTTCATCACGGGTATAAAAACGAGCGAAGAACAAACCAACTTCAAACAACAAGCACATAGGTATGGCGAGTAGCGTTTGCGAAATCATATCCGGCGGCGTCAGTAACATACCAACTACAAACGCACCAACGATAATGTATGGACGCTTTTCCGATAGGCTTTTAGGCGTGGTTGCGCCCGTCCAGCACAGCAGAATGATCGCAACCGGCACTTCAAACGCGATACCAAAGGCTAGAAACAGCGCCAATACAAAATCGAGATAACTCGCGATATCGGTCGCGAACTCCACACCACCGAGTGAAATGGCGGTGAAAAATCCAAACACCAGCGGAAACACCACAAAATAGGCAAACGCGACACCGCAGTAAAACAGCAGCGAGCTAGAGACCAGCAGTGGGAAGATTAAACGCCGTTCGTGCTTATATAAACCGGGAGCCACAAAAGCCCACACCTGATACAAAATGAAAGGCACTGCGAGAAACACCGCGGCAATCAACGTCAGTTTTAAAGGCGTGAAAAAGGGTGAAGCCACATCGGTCGCAATCATGGTTGCGCCCGCGGGAAGTCGCTCGACTAGGGGTTTTGAGACAAACTCGTAAATTTCATTCGAGAAATAGATCAAGCCAATAAATATCACCACCACGGCCGCCACCGCTTTCAGCAGGCGATTACGCAGTTCCAGCAAATGGCTGATCAAAGGTTGGGTCTGTTCAACGGAAGACATGCAAACCTCATGTAACAGATCAAAAAAGAGTTATCACATCAGTACTGAAACCTAGGATAACTCTTGATAAAGAGAGCTTAAAAAAGCGCTTATTCGGCCTTTTTTTCCGCCGATTGCGGCGCACTATCGAGGCGAACATCGGGCTCTGTAGCCGAACTGGGGTTGCTACTGGTAGAGCTAGCTTCGCTGCTTGGGGTTGCGGCGTAAGGACGCTGCACTTCCTGCGCGGCTTGCTTGAGTGATTCCACCGATTTTTGCAGTTCAGGAGATAAATTTTGCATCCCCATCTGCTCGGCTTTGCGCAGGTTTTCTTGCAACTCCTGCACTTTCAACTCATGCGCTAACTCATCCTTCACGCTATTGGCCATGCTTTTCGCTGCAGAGACAAACTTTGCCACGCTGCGAATCGCATGGGGTAATCGCTCAGGGCCAAGCACCACCAGCGCCACAATAGCGATCAATACCAGTTCCCAAAAACCGATATCAAACACGACTTATGCCTGCTCTTTGTCTTTTTTCACTTCAGCAGACGCATTGGTTTTGGCCTGCTCAAGATTTTTGGTTTCGAAGTCAGCATCTTTCTGATTTGCTGCGCTGTTTGACTCTTCTTCCGACATGGCTTTCTTAAAGCCTTTGACCGCGCTGCCCAAATCACTGCCAATACCACGCAGTTTCTTAGTGCCAAACAGCAATACCACGATCACTGCAATGATAAGAAGTTGCCAAATACTGATACCACCCATCTCTTTTACCTCGGGTTATGTGTGAACAAATCTTCGAACTTATCGACGCGACAAGGCGCTTACTGGCGATAAGCTCGCCAACTCAATAGCCAACATAACACGCCAATGGTCGCGCTACCGATCGCTAAAGGTTCTAATTGGTTGGAGATCCATATCGCCGAGCATACGACTAATGTGGCTCCAACACCAAACAAAAACTTTCCCGTCCCTTGTTGGCGTTTGGATTGGCGATAACCTTGATAAAGATTATCTAAACGCTGATTCAAGTTACGACCTTGCTTTAAGCTGTCATACAACAATTCTGGCAGCTCAGGCATTTTTTCAAACCATAAGGGCGCACGCTCTTTCAATGCATGCAAGAAAGCTTGTGGCCCCACTTGGTTAGCCATCCACTTTTCTAAAAACGGTTTGGCGGTTTGCCATAAATCGAGTTGTGGGTAGAGCTGACGCCCCAAGCCTTCGACATACAGCAGTGTTTTTTGCAGCAAAACTAACTGGGGCTGCACTTCCATATTGAAGCGTCGCGCGGTGTTAAACAGATTCAGTAACACGTGACCAAATGAAATCTCACACAGCGGTTTGGCGAAAATCGGCTCACACACCATGCGGATCGCCACTTCAAACTCATCGACATTGGTATCCAGTGGTACCCAACCGGAATCGACGTGCAGTTGCGCTACGCGGCGATAGTCACGATTGAAGAAGGCGAGGAAGTTTTCGGCCAGATAGCGCTTATCTTCGCTATTCAGTGTTCCGACTATGCCGCAGTCCAAACCAATCCATTGCGGGTTTTCAGGATAGTTAGGATTGACGAACACGTTACCCGGATGCATATCCGCATGGAAGAAACTGTCGCGAAACACTTGGGTGAAAAACACACTCACGCCACGTTCAGCCAGTAACTTCATATTGGTGCCGTTGGCATGAAGTCCTGCCAAGTCAGAAACTTGGATGCCGTATATTCGCTCAGAAACCATGACAGTTTCATTACAGAAATCAGTTAACACCTCAGGGACATACAACTCTTCGCTGTTTTCGAAGTTGCGGCGCAGCTGAATGGCATTGGCCGCTTCACGGCGCAGGTCCAACTCATCGAGCAAGGTTTTCTCGTATTCGCGTACCACTTCCACTGGTTTTAAGCGGCGTGCTTCCGGCAGCGCTTTAGCCACAATGCGTGCCACGCGATACATCAGCTTGATGTCGGCATCAATCTGCGGACGAATATCCGGACGAATCACTTTCAGCACCACATCACGGCCATTACTCTTGAGCTTGGCGGTGTGTACTTGGGCTATCGACGCGGAAGCTAATGGTTTGATATCAAAGTCATCAAACCAAGTTTCGAGCGGTGCACCGAGTTCTTCTTCAATCAATTGCTTGGCTTGTAGGCCATCAAACGGCGCAACTTTATCTTGCAACATCGCCAAGGGATCGGCGATGTGCGGCGGAAACAAATCACGGCGAGTCGACATCATCTGCCCAAACTTGATCCACACCGGGCCAAGTTCTTGCAGTGCCAAACGTAAACGATCGCCTAACGCTTTATCGGCGTGTTGATTGCGCAGCCAAAAAAGAGATTTACGCGCCAGTTGCGGCGCTCGGGTCAGATGATGCTCTGGCAACAGCTCATCTAAGCCATATTCGAGTTGAACTTTAACTATCCGGTATAAACGTTTCAGCTCTGCAGGTTTCATGCTTTTTCCAGTAACTGGTTCAAACGCGCTTCTAAACGCGCAGCGTGACTTTTCACGTCATCCACTTGATCGCAAAAATAGGCAATTTCCAACGGTGGCGGCGCAATCCGCCACTCTTCAGTGAGCACCTGTGCCAAGTGGTTTTGATGCTTATGCGCTTGCTGTTTTAGCGCGCCGGCGATGCTTTTCACACCATGCACGACACTGTGTGCCACCACATCACCCGTGATGCGCGATAACCACTCTTCCACATCCGGTTTGCAATCGGTCATCAGCTCGGAAAACTTCTGCGCCAGTTGGATATCGCCTTCAAGCTCTAGCTTATCTTGCTTGATCAACTGGGTAATATTGGCTTGCTCACGCAACTGAGGAAGAATCGAGAGGTTTAATGCCAGATAGCAATCCGGCTGGCCTTCAAAGCCGGTCATCACATCGATGCGCTGACTGAACACAAAGGTCAGGGATTGATTTAACTCTCGCAGATGCAGCGAAATCACTTTGCCTTTCAGGCGCAGCAGTTTGCGGCCTAACGCCGGATCATCATTGATGAGCGTGTTGAGCGTGGTTTCAATCACCGCGGTCAGCAAAGGAGACAGTGGCATGGTTGCAAGCAATGACATAGCAGCCCTTAAAATTTGTAACCACGATGCAGCGCCACAATGCCGCCGGTCAGGTTGTAATAGGTGGTTTGTTCAAAACCCGCCTCTTCCATCATGCCTTTTAGAGTCTCTTGGTCCGGATGCATGCGGATCGACTCAGCGAGATAACGATAGCTGTCTGCATCATTGGCGATCAACTGCCCCATCTTAGGCAAAATATGGAACGAGTAAGTGTCATAAAGCTTAGACAGCGGCTCAAGGATCGGCTTAGAAAACTCCAGCACCAACAGGCGGCCGCCGGGTTTCAATACACGGAACATCGAACGCAGTGCTTTATCTTTGTCGGTCACGTTACGCAGACAGAAACTGATGGTGATGCAGTCAAAATAGTTGTCTGGGAAAGGCAGCTCTTCGGCGTTGGCTTGCACGTAATGCACATTGCCTACCACGCCGCTGTCGCGCAGTTTCTCGCGGCCGACATTGAGCATTGAGTTATTGATATCGGCCAAAATCACATGGCCTTTCTCGCCCACAATACGCGAGAATTTCGCGGTTAAATCGCCTGTACCGCCGCCCAAATCGAGAATGCGTTGTCCCGGACGTGCGCCTGAACAATCGATGGTAAAGCGCTTCCATAAACGGTGGATACCACCCGACATCAGGTCATTCATGATGTCGTATTTGGCCGCAACCGAGTGAAACACTTGCGCGACTTTATGTACTTTTTCATCTTTACGTACGGTTTCAAACCCGAAGTGGGTCGTTTCCTGATTGTCTGTTGCAGAGTTTGCTAGCACGTTGGTGTCCGTCATTATTTTTCCTCTTTGGCCGTCATGACTTCGGCGACTGCGGGCGATTAGTTTACTTTATCCTCAATCGGATGTCTTTCTACTAAAGGGGCATTTTCCTGATCCGGCGCTTGTTGTGCGCGTTCAATCAATGGCTGAGGGATAGAACGTTTGATTTCCACCCCAAGCTGTTTGAAGCTTTCCGCCTGACGAATGGCGTTACCACGCCCAGTCACCAGCTTATTCATCGCCCCTTGGTAGCTCTGATTAGCTTTATCCAGCGCACCGCCTAGCCCTTCCATGTCTTCTACGAACAAACGCAGCTTATCGTACAACTTGCTAGCACGTTCGGCGATCAGCTGCGCATTTTGATTCTGCCGCTCGTTGCGCCATAAGTTGTCAATGGTGCGCAGCGCCACCAGCAAAGTAGTAGGGCTGACCAAAATAATGTTCTGCTCCATCGCGTCTTTGACCAAGCTTGGGTCGGCTTGAATCGCGACTTGAAACGCGGGTTCAACCGGAATAAACATCAGCACGTAATCGAGGCTCTGAATGCCTTTGAGTTGATGGTAATCTTTCTGCCCTAGCCCACGAATATGGTTACGCAGCGCAAGTAAGTGCTCACGTAATGCGCTATCTCGCTCACTATCGGTTTCCGCATGG
This sequence comes from Vibrio sp. R-1, assembly GCF_035615595.1. Classification (NCBI taxonomy): domain Bacteria; kingdom Pseudomonadati; phylum Pseudomonadota; class Gammaproteobacteria; order Vibrionales; family Vibrionaceae; genus Vibrio; species Vibrio sp. R-1. Next base: position 5,289 of record NZ_WPDC01000048.1, read on the forward strand.
AAGTAACGCTCATACGCGACCAAAGCCATTTTCGAGTCAATTACTACCTGTTTGTTTTGCGGCAAATGGACAATCACATCTGGCTGATAACGCTTACCCGCTTCGTTTTGTAAGCTGACTTGAGTTTGGTATTCATGTCCTTCGCGCAGCCCAGATTCCGCCAGCACACGCGCCAACACCACTTCGCCCCAGTTGCCTTGCTGCTTGTTATCCCCTTTCAGCGCTTGGGTCAGGTTGACCGCTTCTTTGGCCATCTGCTCATTAAGGCGCTGCAAGTTACGCAGTTCATGCACTAAGGTGTGACGCTCTTTGGCTTCGTGGTTAAAGCTATCATTGACCTGCTTTTTAAAACCTTCGAGCTGCTCTTTAAGTGGTGTGAGCAGACCTTCCAAACTCTGGCGGTTTTGCACATCGACCGTGGCGGTTTTGTGCTCAAACACCTGATTGGCTAAATGCTCAAATTGCTGTTTTAGGCGCTCTTCGGCTCGTTCAAGCAGCTGCAATTTTTCTTGGCTCGCCACCAATTGCTGCTGATGCCGCGCTTCTTGTTCACGCAATTGGCTTTCTAACTCGGCTTTCGCGGCGCGCACTTGGTTTAGCTCATCGGCATACTGCTGGCGCTCTTGTTTCACCGCCTCAAAGTAACGCAGCTTTTCCAGCACTGCCATAAACTTGCCGTGTGATTGCTTAAGTTCAAGTTCGTTTTTGTCACGTAACGCATCCAGCTCATCCAACTCTTGCTGCGCTGTGGTGAGCTGCTCATTAAGCTGCTGAATTTGCTGCGCATGCCAGTGGGTTTGCTGCTCAAGTTGTTGCTCAAGCAATTGGGTTTGCAGTTGGTAGCGCTGCTTGACCCACCAGCCGATCGCCACCCCAGTGGCGCCTGCGCTCACTAACGCCGACCACAATGCGCTTTGATTTTCAAAAATCCATTGCATGTTGAACACTTACTGTGATTTATCTCGATCAAAATGGTATTTCGGCACTGGATAAATGTCCAGTTTGTTGCGCATTTATTCTCCCCTAGACTAGCGAAAAACAAGGATAAGAGAGTTTCAGGATGAATGAAAAACGCGCGTTGGGTTTGGGCTTGGCTTCGGTGCTGTTGTGGTCAACGGTCGCGACTGCTTTTAAATTAACGCTGGCCGAGTTAAACCCGCTGCAAATGGTGACGGTGGCGAGCATTGTCTCCGCACTCGCGTTACTGGTGATTTGTGCTGCGATTGGCAAGCTTAAGCTGATCGTCCCCACTTTACTGGCCAATCCGTTTTACTACCTGTTGCTTGGACTGATTAACCCACTCGCCTATTACCTGATTTTGTTTAAAGCCTATTCGCTGCTGCCTGCGTCACAAGCGCAAGCCATCAACTACAGTTGGGCGATCACCCTCACCTTGATGGCGGCGCTGTTTCTCGGCCAACGCATTCGTAAACAAGATTGGATCGCCTGTGCTCTGAGTTACTTTGGTGTCGTGGTGATTGCCACGAAAGGTGACTTACTCGGTTTGCAATTTGAAAGCCCACTCGGGGTTGGTCTCGCCCTGCTGTCGACTCTGCTGTGGGCAGGATATTGGATTCTCAATACCAAAAACAAAGCCGACCCCATTGTCGGTGTGTTACTCGGCTTTCTGCTCGCCATCCCGTTTGCGCTGGCGCTGTGTTGGTACGAAAACCTCAATTGGCAAGGCATCACCACTCAAGGTTGGTTAGCAGTCACTTACGTGGGGCTGTTTGAAATGGGGATCACTTTCGTGCTTTGGCTCAGCGCGCTGAAAAATACCCAGAACACCGCGCGCATCAGTAACCTGATTTTTGCTTCGCCTTTTATTTCGCTGTTTCTACTCGCGACCATCATTGGCGAAGCGATCCACCCAACCACTTTGATCGGTTTAGTGCTGATTATTGCGGGACTTGTGGTTCAGCAGTGGCAAGGCCGTAAAGCGCAACCTAGCGAAGCAAAACTGAACCCCTAAACCCACTGGCCGGCGACGTAGCCACTCGACCAAGCCCATTGGAAGTTATAGCCGCCGAGCCAGCCAGTCACATCCATCACTTCACCGATAAAGAATAAGCCTTTGACGGTTTTGCACTCCATGGTTTTGGATGAGAGGCAATCGGTATCCACGCCACCAAGCGTCACCTCTGCGGTGCGATAGCCTTCGGTACCGTTTGGCACAATCGACCACTGCTCTAAACGGGTTTGCACCGCGTCAAGCTCTTTGGGGGAATACTGTTTCAGCGGTTTATCGGCAAACAGTTGGCGTTCAATCAGCACTTCAACCAGCCGCTTGGGCAACACTTTCGATAAGGTATTTTTCAAACTCTGGTTCGGGTGCGCTTCTTTTTCACTACTCAACAACTCAGCCAAATCCACGTCTGGGACTAAATTGGTGGTGATGGTTTGTCCTGGCGTCCAATAAGAGGAAATTTGTAGTACTGCAGGGCCAGATAAGCCGCGGTGAGTAAACAGCAAGGCTTCTTTGAAGGTTTTACCGCATTCTGCGCGCATCTCCACAGGAATCGCCACACCCGATAACGGCGCGAAATCTTCCTTATCTTGCACATGCAACGTAAATGGCACTAAACCTGCGCTGGTACTGATCACGGGCAAGCCAAACTGCTCTGCGATTTTGTAGCCAAACGGCGTGGCACCGAGTTTCGGCATCGATAAACCGCCGGTGGCAACCACCAGCGACGCGCACTCAATCTCACCTATGGTGGTTTGCAGAGTAAAACCTTGCTCGGTGTGGGCTATGGCGCTGATTTCAACTTGATAGCGCTGCTCGATATTCGGTTGGTTACACTCGCTGAGTAGCATGTCCACAATCTCTTTGGCCGAATCAAGACAAAACAGCTGACCGTGATCGCGCTCTTCAAAGGCAATACCGTATTTGCTGACCAGCGAGATAAAATCCCAGTTGGTGTATTGCGAAAGCGCCGATTTCACAAAGTGTGGGTTTTGGCACAAGTAGTTCGCCGCCGAGACATCGTAATTGGTGAAATTACAGCGTCCACCACCGGAAATCAGAATTTTTCGACCCGGTTTTTTAGCATGATCGAGCAGCAATACCTGACGGCCGCGTCGCGCCGCCTGTGCTGCGCACATCAATCCCGCCGCACCTGCGCCAATAATTACCACATCGACTGTTTTGCTCATCACTGCCACCTAATCGCATAAAAAAAGGATGTGCTGAGTGCACATCCTTACTCACTTGGGCGGCTATTCTAACGGCAAATCGCTACTCTGCCAACGCAATGCACGTGTTGGCAAACCGCATTCGAGAAGCTCTCCGGCGCACTAAAGCATAAACGCGACGACTGTGGTAAGCACCAACAGTGAACCCGACAAAATGAACAGCTCACGTACCCGATCGCACTTACCAGTAAACACAGGATCATGATGGTGGTGATACTCACGACTTTTCAGGTAATGGTATAAACGCACCTGCTTAGTCACATTGCCATGGGTGGTGAAAAAGCCGCGCCCATCGACTTGTTGATAAAGGAGCGGGTGAGCTTCACGCATGATGTAAATAAGCGAGCGCAGCGCTGTCACATAACGTGCCACATTAATCGCAGTCACGAGCATAAGCGCAAATAGAATGGTATCTCCACTGATCATCTTTTCCTCCCTACATCTTGTGTTGAGAATGCCCAGAGAAAAAGACGATCGCTTCAGTTTGTCTTTTTGCTGATCTTACTCAGCAGGGGCATCCATGACAGAAGATGAGCCTTTTTTTGCCAATGCAGCTAGATCTTTATCGATAAAGAACAACGCCTTACCATCTTCACCGACCAGCTCTAGCTTATCTAAAATCCCTTTAAACAACTTCTCTTCTTCGTGCTGTTCAGCCACGTACCACTGAAGGAAGTTAAAAGTTGAGTAGTCTTGGGAGGTGAACGCCACATGAGCCAGTTTATTAATCTGTTGCGTGATCTTCTGTTCATGTTGGTACGTCTCACGAAACACTTCACCCAGTGAAGCAAAATCGTGGCGTGGCGCAGCGATCGCACCAAGGATTGGCAATGCACCGGTTTCACTCACATAAGTGAACAGACGCTGCATGTGCTGCATTTCTTCTACTGCGTGAGCGCGTAAAAACTCTGCAGCTCCGTCAAATCCTTTGTCTTCACACCAAGCACTCATTTGTAAGTATAGATTGGATGAAAAAAATTCGAGGTTAATTTGCTCATTGAGATGTTCTACCATCGCTTGCGACAACATAAAAAACTCCTGATTCACTCTAACTATTTGAACGCACTATAGCATGTTCGGTAGTTATTGTAGTCATCACCTAACCCATCGCCATCAAACTGAGATCGCTGCGACAAAAAAATCGCCACTCCAGTGCTACGCTGTGTTTAGTCACCCGAATAGGAGTCAGTACAATGAGTTATCAACATCTTTTGGTTGCGGTCGACCTGTCTGAAGACAGCAAACTGCTGGTTGAAAAAGCGGTGGCTCTGGCCAAACCTCTCAATGCGGAAGTCTCATTTATTCATATCGACGTGAACTACGCCGAGCTGTACACGGGCCTTATCGACATTAATTTGGCCGAAACGCAACATCACGCGATGGAAGCGTCACAAAAGCAACTGCAGGATTTGGCGCAGCATGCCAATTACCCCATCAAGCATACCTTGGTCGGTAGCGGCGATTTAACCAATGAGCTGTGCGAAACCATCAGTGAGTTTAACGTGGATTTACTGGTGTGTGGCCATCACCAAGACTTCTGGAGCAAACTGCTCTCTTCCACACGGCAACTGATCAACAGCTCGCCAGTGGATATGTTAGTCATTCCACTCAACGACTGACGAACAGAAAAGACTCAGGTAGACTGCTGATTTCCATTCACTCATTCAATAGCGTTATGGTTTATCTTTCAGCAGTCACCCTGTTATGGGCATTTTCATTTAGCCTGATCGGCGTTTATCTTGCCGGTCAGGTTGATTCTTGGTTTGCCGTTTGGATGCGAGTGGCTCTCGCGAGTTTAGTCTTCATTCCCTTTCTGCGTTTCAAAGGTGTACCGCGCGCCCTGATTGCCAAATTAATGGCGATTGGCGGTGTTCAACTTGGCTTGATGTACTGTTTCTACTATCAGTCTTTCTTGCTGCTCTCGGTTCCCGAAGTCTTACTGTTTACCGTTTTTACCCCGATTTATGTCACGCTGATTTACGATTTCCTTAAAGAGCGTTTTTCGCCTTGGTATTTAGTGACCGCTTTCATCGCTGTGCTCGGTGCCGTGTTCATTAAATTCGCTGGCATTAATGAACACTTCATGACCGGTTTTCTTGTCGTGCAGGGAGCCAACCTCTGCTTTGCGATTGGCCAAGTCGGCTACAAATATGTGATGGAACAAGAGTCTACCGAATTACCCCAACACACGGTATTTGGCTATTTCTATCTAGGCGCTTTGCTGGTGGCCAGCGTTGCTTTTCTGCTGCTGGGTAATCCGGAAAAGCTCCCGACGACCTCAGTACAATGGAGCATCTTGATCTATTTGGGATTGATTGCTTCTGGGCTTGGTTACTTTGCTTGGAACAAAGGCGCCTGCATGGTCAACGCGGGAGCGTTAGCCATCATGAATAACGCTTTGGTACCCGCAGGCTTGGTGGTAAATATTCTGATTTGGAACCGCGAAGTCGATTTGGTGCGCTTATCGCTAGGTGGTGCGATTATTCTTGGCTCGCTGTGGATTAATGAAACTTGGGTGAAACGCCGAGTAGAAAGGGATTATCAGCGTCAAGGTTTGCTCTAACCGAGATGAAATGACTCATCAAGAGACGCAAAAGCCCATCGGAGATGGGCTTTTTTAGGTCTGCGATAGTTGACACTTCAGCGCAATGATTCGGCTCAATGCATGCTCTGCGCTGTCGCTCTCTCTACCACTGGTGTTGGATGCCTTTGTCCAACTTTGCCTTCTAGCAGTTGCTGCTTTTTCATTAACTTACGCTGCTTTTTAAGCACTTTTTCCAGTTTTTTGTGGAATTTGCGCTGCTTTTTAAGGCTGGCTTTGGGAAGCAGGCTGACCACACCACTTTCATGAGCAGGAAGTGTCACCACAGTCGCTACGGGCGCCGGAAGACTCATGGCTTGCGGTTTACACAAGCTTTTTTTATCCCCCGCCACGCGCGCGCAAGCCCGACACAAAAACTGCGGCTCAGCGACCAGACGCTCAATTTCACTTAGGGAAGTCGCAATCTCATGACGACTGAGTTTGCATAGACGTTTAGCCACAACCACTCCAGCTAAAATACGAATTATTCTCAGACGCAGATATTACGTCCTTCATCCAAAAACACAAGTCAGATTGTGGTGTGCCCTCGCTTCGTGAGTAAAGCGGCTTGATTGGCCAGCGCGCTATTCGCCACTCATTGCGGCAATCACATAAACATCAAACCGGTTTTTCTTGGTTTCCATCGCCATGCTCGGTTTACGATTACTCAGCCAAGGCGCGTAATCAGGCCGCTTAACCACAACCCGTTTTTGCGCCAGTTGCAGCGCAGGTTCAAGCAGAGCATCGGCATCATTATCCGCCCCCACCAGAGACTGAAATACGCGCATCTCTTTTTTGACCAAGGCGGTTTTTTTCTTATTTTCGGGGTGTGGATACATGGGGTCGAGGTAGACCACATCGGGAGCAACAAAATTCGGATCGGAGGCCAATTGCTGCAGTGCATCATGACTTGAGGCGTGCAGCAGACTGATGCGCTCACTGACCCAAGCACCGATTTCATTATCTTGTTTGGCGCGCTGTAAACCATCTTCCAGTAAGGCGGCAACCACAGGATGTCGTTCTACCATCTGTACCCGACAACCCAAGGACGCCAACACAAACGCATCACGACCTAAACCCGCCGTTGCATCTAAAACCACTGGCGTGACGCCTTTATTTAGCCCAGCCGCTTTGGCGATCGATTGCCCTTTACCACCACCAAATTTGCGGCGGTGTGCGACCGCACCTTCTACCCAATCGACGTAAATGGCCCCCAGTTTAGGTTCATCTAATTTGCGTAGCTCAAGGCGCTCTTCACTGAGTACCAAAGCAAATGGGCTATCATCACTGGCTTGCAGTTGCCAACGCGCAGCAATCTGCTCCAACTCTTGCGCACGGTGAGGCGCTTGGCAAATCAGTTGAATCAACAAGGGAACTCCGAAAACCGAGATAAAACGGCGCTCAGTGTAGCGGATTTTATCGGCAAACCCTACGCTTTCTCTTTGAGTTGCTCGGCAACCCAATCAGCGATCGGTTGTGGGCGGCTGAATAGATAGCCTTGCGCGTAATCCACACCAATCTGCTGCAAAGCCTCAAGTATCTGCTGGTTTTCAACAAACTCCGCCACGGTGCTTTTGCCCATCTGCTTGGTCAATTCATGGATAGAGCGGACCATCAAGCGATCCATCTCATTTTTGTCCATATCACACACAAAAATGCCATCAATTTTGACGATATCGACCGGCAGTTTCTGCAGATAACCGAACGAGGAGAGCCCCGAGCCAAAATCATCCAGAGCCAACACGCAACCTAAGCTTTTGAGCTGAGATAACACCTTGATCGCTTGATTGAGATTGCGCATCGCAGCCGTTTCGGTGATTTCAAAACAGACTTTACTGCATGGAATGCGGCTATCGCGCAATCTTTCGAGCAGGAAGGCCACAAAATCTGGATTGCCAATCGAGTTACCCGATAGGTTAATCGAAACGCGCCCCAGTTTATCTAACACTTGCGGACGCGCTTCCAACCAGTTAAAGGTCTGCTCGACAATTTTCCGATCCAGACGGTGCGCCAAGTTATAACGCTCAGAGGCGGGAACGAAAATGCCCGGTGAAACGTACTCCCCTGCGGCGTTTTTAATTCGCACTAAGACTTCGAAATGAAGCAACACATCGGGTTGATTGAGCGGCACAATGCGCTGAGCAAATAGCTCAATTCGCTCATTGGCGAGCGCATCGTGCACTAGATTCACCGACTCCATTTCCAATTGGCGCCGGCGCAAATCCTCATCATCCTGCCGATAGAGGTTGAAGCGATTGCGTCCTTCCTCTTTGGCGGCATGGCACGCCGTATCCGCTTGTGCATGCACCATTTGTGGTGATGTCGCAGTATGGTCAATCATACGGATCCCGATCGAACAGGTCAGATTAAAGCGAATATGCTCCCAGACAAACGCCACTTCACTGAGCGCATGGATAATGCTTTGCGCCACCAACACTGCATCACGCTCGGTGCAATCACGCAGTAATACGGAAAACTCATCGCCACCCATACGCGCCAAGGTGGCTTTAAAGGGCAACACATCTTCCAGCATGCTGGCACAGAACTGAATCGCGCCATCGCCTGCATCATGGCCCGCAGTATCGTTGAGCACTTTAAGCTGATCGAGATCGAGATACAGCATAGCGTGGGTGCGTAATTGACTTTCGGTTTCTTTCAGTGCCTTGGCCAGTTCTAGCTCAAACTGGTTTCGGTTTAGAGTGTGGGTCAATAAATCATAGCGAGCTTGATACGCCAGTTGGTCGGCAAGCTGGCGGGTTTCGGTAATGTCTTCCCCAACGATTAACAGCGTGCCCGTTTCGACCAGCGGACGAATGTTCTCCCGTACCCACACCGTTTCACCGGAGTGATGGCGATAACACACTTCTCGCCGCCAAACAGAAGAAGCATGGCGGCTCGGTAGCAGTAGCATCTGCCTTGGTGTCAGTACCTCTTCATCTTGATAAAAATCGCGGATATGGTGCCCAAGCATGACATCGGCGGGATAGCCCAGCAGCTGTTCAGCAAAATGATTCACTTGTTGAATGTGGTTACGCTCATCCAAGGTTAGCATCATCACTGGCTGCTGATCGTAATAATGGCGAAGGCTAGCTTCACGCTGGAAGAGTTTATCTTCGGTAATTTTTCGCCAAGTAATGTCTTGTGCTTCAAGCAGAATTTGTGACTCTTCGCGAGTCGGTAGCGGCTTAAACTGACACTCCAGCACGATGGCTCCAAGCTCAGGATGCCAAATTTCGGCGTTAAACTGGCGAGTTTGCGGCACGGACTCAGAGAAATAGTTCTGAATGTGTTCGACCGCTGAATCCTCCCAACCTTTGTGCTGCCAGATCGGTCTTAGCAAACTTTCACCATGTCGATACAGCAGTCCCTGTAACTTGCCATTGCAGGAAATAATCCGACCTTCTAAGTCAAAGATCCCGATGTAGTGTGTGCTTTGATCAAAGATCGACTCCAGTAATTTTTGGTTGGTGCGTAAGCGTTGAATATAGTGGTACTGGCGCACTGTTAAGATGCTTAAAACCATGATGGCGACAAGCGCCACAATCCACAACATGGCGTTTGCTGCAAGCTCGCTGTCCCATGGCACGCGACTCGTTCCTAGATTGTCTAACGGTTGGCTCGATAAGGTTGGTTCTTGCGCGACTAGGTTGGCCGTCCAAAAGCAGCCCAACCCAATAGCAAGAGGCAGCGCATATTTGTTGTACCAGTGTCGCAATCGGCTCAAGTCAGACTCCAAGGTTAAACAATCGTTTTAATGGTGGTAAAGTAAGCACACTTTAATTTCATGTCGGCATGACTGTCAGGAAAGACAATGCAAACCACCACCAAACTCGATGAATTGGATCGCGCCATCCTGAAAATTCTAATGGACGATGCTCGCACGCCTTACGCAGAAATGGCCAAACAGTTTAATGTTAGTCCAGCTACGATTCACGTGCGAATAGAGAAGATGAAAGCGGCCGATATTATCCAAGGCACCGAAGTGGTCGTAAATACCAAAAAGCTCGGTTATGACGTCTGTTGTTTTATTGGGATTAATTTGAATGCCGCGCGTGATTACCATTCAGCGCTCGCCAAACTGAATGCACTGGATGAAGTGGTTGAAGCTTATTACACCACAGGAGCTTATAACATTTTCGTCAAGCTGATGTGCCGCTCGATTGAAGAACTGCAGCATGTATTGATCGATAAACTGCAAGCCATCGATGAAGTACAATCCACCGAAACGCTGATTTCCCTGCAAAACCCGATCAGCCGTAACGTTAATCCTTAACGGCATAACGGCTCACTGAGTATCACTAAGCCTTGTCATTGACTTATCGTGGTACACGAACAAGGCGATATAGGGAACGAGCGTTCGATTAGCGTTTTTGTAAGTAATTCAGAAGCTCTTCCGCAGAGATGCCCTGTTTAGCGAGTTCTTTAGCCATGGTTTCGACTTGCTCGCCCTTGCGTGACTCGATCACTTGCTGGAACTGGTAAACCAGATCGCGTAGCACTGTCAGTGGCACTTGCTTGGCCGCACTGCGAATACGTTCACTGCTTTGATTGCCTAATTCATTAAGCAACTTGCCATACATCACCTTTTCTGGAGATTCATCAAGTTGTTCCAGAATGCGAGCCATTTCATAGGTGGTTAGAGACATGGTGTTTTGGATTCCAAACGGTTAGTCAGTATCGAAGAGGCAAACAATATACACAGGATGCACGCTGAGTAAAATAGCCTCAGCGTGAATTTATCTTGTTCTATCAACACTCAGAGACACTGGCGTGCCAACGAAAACCAAGCGGTGAGAATAAAATGAGTAACGCAGGTGCCGCTAACCACATGGTCAAACCGATCAGTAGTTGCGGCTCAGGCATAATGCGTTGCAACGTACCGACCAATAGCCCAGAACCACTCATCTGGAATAGTCCGAGCAATGCCGCCGCCGTACCAGCTTTATCGCCAAACGGAGCTAACGCTTTACCGGCGGCTGCGCCCAGTATCCATGCAAAACCAATCGATGATAAAAACACTGGCAACATGAACGCCAGTGCGCTTGCCTGATTACGCAGCACCAGCATTAGACTGCCAGCGATCATTAACGTAGTAATGCCAATGATCAAAGACCAACGAGTACCCAATTTATCCATCACTTTAGGGGCTGTCATGCAGGCAATGATATTGATCACCGCATTAACGCCAAACCAGAAGGTGAATTCATTCATACTGAGCTGTAAACGCTCCATGAGAATCACTGGCGCGGAGGTCACGTAAGCGAGAATCACCGCCATCGCCAGTAGACACAGCGATGCGTGGAAGAGGAAGGTCGGCGCTTTTAATACGGCGGCATAACGAGAGAGCTTAAAGACGGCAGGTCGACTGCCCATGTACGGATTACTCTCCTGCAGACGTAAAGCCATGGCTAACCCTACCAGCAGCGCAAATCCGGTCATAAAGCTGAAGTTTGCTCGCCAACCGAATTGCTGAGTTAACCAACTGCCCAGAATCGGCGCGAGTGCCGGAATAAAACAGATCGCTCCATTGAGGTAACTGATCATCTTACCGCTGCGTTGCGGCCCAAATAAATCGCGAACTGTTGCAAAAGCTGCTACGGAAGTCGCACACGCTCCTAAGCCTTGTAGCAACCGAGCCATTAACATCCATTCAATACTTTGAGCACTCCACGCCAATAAAGCGCTCAAGGCATAAATGCTAATGCCCCCTAATGCAACAGTTCGTCGACCATACTTATCTGCTAAAGGGCCAGCAAATAACTGCCCGACACCCATCGCAAACAAAAACCAGGTAATCGTATCTTGTGCTAAAGCGTGTTCCACGTGAAACGCTTGTGATATTTGAGGCAATGCCGGTAAATAAATATCGATCGCCAATGGGCTAAATAGAACGAGTAGTGTCAGTAGCACCATTTGCTGCTTACTGACCTGAGATGGCATTGCTTGTTTCACTTCACACTCCGACTGAATTTTAAAGATCGGTGCATGATACGTGGCTCAAGATATGCTAAACAGTGGTATATCGTCATTGCTGTTATTCTATTTGGGAAAAACTCATGCAAATTGAAAAATTGGCTCGTATCGATCTCAATCTACTGGTCTGTTTAAAAGTCTTGATTGAAGAGTTAAGTGTCACGCGCGCGGCTGCACGTTTATGTCTGAGCCAATCGGCCGTGAGTAAATCCTTAGCCAAGCTACGCGAGCAGTTTGACGACCCGTTGTTTGTTCGCACGTCTTATGGACTGAATGCGACCCCGAAGGCGCTCTTCTTAAAACCCAAACTGGATGTGTTGGTGAATCAACTTGAGCTACTCACTCAGCCCGCACATTTCTCCCCCCAATCCAGCGAATATCGCTTTCAAATCGCGGCAGTCGAAAGTGTTTATCCATTGATAATGCCCTACTTTTTACCGACGATTTTTCGCCACGGCCCTCATCTGAGCATCAGCACCCATGCATGGACTGAACAAACCTTCCGTAAATTGCAAGTTGGCGAACTGGATTTCGGTCTGACTGGTAAAGACATTGATATCAATGATGCGAAGTTGACCTTATTGCCTCCTGCTGACATTTGTGAACAAGAGATCTACCGCGATAATCAGCGCTGCGTGGTGCGCCGCGGCCACCCGGTACTTCAGTATGATTGGAATTTATCCAGCTATCTTAACCTCCGTCATGTACAAGTGCGCTGTGATGGAAATGATCGCTGGCTGCTGGATTATCGATTAGCCGATCTCGGCTATGAGCGCGACATCGCGATTACCGTACCAGACTTCAATAGCGCAGCCAGCTTGTGCACCTATACGGACTTTATTTTCACCGCACCGAGCCACTTTACTCACTGGGTCGCCAAGCAGATGGATCTGGTTGAATTACCATTACCGATGGAGTTTCCACCTATGGCATACACACTGTTTTGGCATCGTGAACGAGAGAATGACCCTGCGCTGCGCTGGTTACGAGAACTGATACAAACCAATACGCTTCATTTACGCTGAGTTGATAGTCGGATATTTGCGCAGCGTACACAAAAAGAGTAGCTTATTCGCTCTCGTCCACTTGCTGTATGTGGTTCGTATAATCCATACACAAGAGATAACAAGGACTGTTTAGAAAAAGGATCACTTCAGATGTCAAACCTACACTCTCAACGCCTCGCGGATTTTCGCCACTGGCTACACACTCAGCAACTTGATGCCTTCATTGTTCCTCATGAAGATGAATATCTTGGGGAATACGTTCCTGAGCATAATGAGCGCTTACACTGGTTAACTGGGTTTACAGGTTCCGCGGGAGCCGCCATCGTTACCGTCTCCGGCGCAGCGATTTTTGTTGATGGCCGCTATACCGTTCAAGTCCGCAAACAAGTGTCTAGTGAGCTATTCGAATATTGCCACTTGATCGAGCAACCTTATTTAACCTGGCTCGTCACTCAACTGCCCGCAGGAGCGAAAGTGGGTTACGATCCTCGCATGCACCGTGGTAGCTGGCTAACACAGGCACAAAAACAGCTCGCAGGAAAAATTAACTTGTGTGCAGTCAGCAGTAACCCGATTGATGTGCTTTGGCAGGATCGCCCTGTTCTCGCAGCCTCTGAAATGCGCTTAATGCCTCTTGATCGTGTTGGACAAAGCAGCCTTGAAAAGCGTCAATCGATCGCCAGCACCCTGCGCGACAAAAACGCCGATTGCGTTGTGTTGACCGAACTAGATTCTATCGCATGGCTACTCAATATCCGCGGTTTAGATGTATCTCGCTTACCCGTGTTGCTTTCTCACGCCATTGTCCATAACGATAGCAGTGTGGATTTCTTTTTCGATCCAGCGCGCTTGGCAACCGATTTTGATGCCCATGTAGCAGGTACGGTTCGCGTGCATCATCCGGCTAAGCTTGAAGCTCAACTGCATCAACTCTCTGGTCGCCGCGTCATGCTCGATTCTGCGACCAGCAATGCATGGTTCACACTCACCTTACAAAATGCGGGCGCTGAACTGCTCAACGAAGCGGATCCATGCCTCCTGCCGAAAGCGGCAAAAAATAACACGGAAATTGCAGGCATGCGTGCCTGTCATATTCGCGATGGTGCGGCTATGGTGCAATTTCTCGCTTGGCTGGACAATGAAGTGGCTAATGGTCGCCTGCATAATGAGGCCGAGCTGGCGGATCGACTGGAAGCCTTCCGTCGCCAAGACCCAACCTTGGTTGACTTGAGTTTTGATACGATTTCAGCAGCTGGTACAAACGCCGCTATGTGCCACTACAACCACCAAAATCAGCCTGAGCCGGGTCAGCTTTCTATGGATAGCCTGTATTTAGTCGATTCTGGTGGCCAGTACCTTGATGGAACCACAGACATTACTCGCACGTTGGCGATTGGTCAGGTCAGCGCAGAGATGAAGCAACAATTCACCTTAGTACTCAAAGGTCACATTGCCTTGGCTCGCGCTCGCTTCCCGAAAGGCACAACAGGTTCACAACTTGATGTTTTGGCCAGACAGCACTTATGGGCACAAGGTTACGACTACGATCATGGTACTGGCCATGGTGTCGGCCATTTCTTGAGTGTACATGAAGGGCCACAGCGTATCGCGAAGGTTCACAATAGTGTGGCTTTGCGCCCCGGAATGGTGCTTTCCAATGAGCCGGGTTATTACCGTGCCGATGCGTTTGGTATTCGAATCGAGAACTTAGAACTGGTCACCGAGTTTGCAACTCAGGGCGATTTCTCTGTACTTGGTTTTGAATCATTGACTCGTTGCCCTATCGATAAACGTGCGATTGAGGTGAATTTGCTGACTAAGCCGGAACTCCATTGGCTCAATCAGTATCATCAAAAAGTGTGGGATGAAGTGAGTCCGCTTATCAAAGAGACTCACGTCCGTGACTGGTTGCAACAAGCCACCTCACCCTTGAGTCACGTATAAACTGGCTGGTTATCCGCATAGAATAGAAAAGAAAACCGTCGTATTGAAGTGAACCCCATTTATTGCTGCTATTTGTTTTGTCGCTATCGTGGATGGGATTTAGCCTCGAGAAATCGCAGTTTTACTCCAAATTTCAACCCAGAAAAGGCTCTATCCGAATCTCAAATGCCGCTTTTGTAAAATACAAGCTTTGGGTTTCACGTGAAACACTAATTTGAGTAAAACATTAGCCTGAATAGGCTCGATGCCAGTCATGCCATACCACTTGTAAACCTTGCTCCATTAACGCGCTACTCACCTCTGCGGCAGAACGTTCATCACTTACCGCAAACTGCTCTAACTCAACCTTAGGGTCTGAATACCCTCCCGGCTGAGTTTTAGACGCTGCAGACATTGAGGTAATCCCGAGCTTAGCCACTTGATCACGAAACATCGGTGACTCGCGGGTAGACAAAGAAAGCTCAACTTCGCTATTGAACAGACGAAATGCACAAATCAACTGCACAAGTTGTCGATCCGTCATTACTGATTTCGGCTGTAAAGCGCCCTCACACGGGCGTAAACGCGGAAAAGAAATTGAGTAGCGCGTCTTCCAATATTGTCGCTCAAGATAATCCAGATGCGCCGCAACAAAAAAGCTGTCAGTTCGCCAGTCCTCAAGCCCAATCAGCGCGCCAATACCAATTTTATCGATGCCCGCTCTAGCCAACCTATCGGGTGTTTCGAGTCGATACCAAAAATCGGTTTTATTGCCTCGCAAATGATGCTGCGCATAAGTCGACGGATGGTACGTTTCTTGGTAAACCATCACCGCATCCAAGCCTAGCCCAATTAACTCGGCATACTCTTCTTGCTGCAACGGCTGAACTTCCATCGCAACATAATGAAAAGCTTGCTTGATGATAGGCAGTGCCCGACGGAAGTATTCGATACCCACCTTGGTTTCGTGCTCCCCGGTCACCAGCAAAACGCTATCAAAACCCATTCGTTTAATCGCCGCGATCTCTCGTTCAATCTCCACTTCATTCAGTGTTTTACGCTTGATTCGGTTATCCATTGAAAAACCGCAATAGGTACAGGAATTCGAACAGAGATTAGAGAGGTAGAGCGGAATGTACATCGACATGGTATTGCCAAAACGTTGACGAGTGGCCTGATAAGCCATTTGCGCCATTGTTTCTAGATAAGGCTCTGCGGCAGGTGAAATCAGCGCTTTGAAATCGTCTAACGTCCGTTTAGGTGAAGATAAAGCGCGTTCAACATCCCGCGCTGTCTTACCATAAATCGATAGCCGACTGTCATCCCAGCCTAATTGTTGGAAGTGGGTAATGAAGCTCATGATACAAAATCCAAAAATCCAGTTAATGGACTTGATGCCGTCGCCATTTTTACTCGTGATGGCAAGCCCGACTCATAAGCCATTCGCCCAGCTTCGACCGCTAACTTAAAGGCTTTCGCCATAGCAATGGGGTCATGCGCCGCGGCAATAGCGGTATTCACTAACACGGCATCGGCGCCAAGCTCCATCGCTTGCGCAGCATCGGATGGCGACCCAATCCCCGCATCGACAATGACCGGCACTTTGGCTTGGTCAATGATGATTTCAAGAAAGGTTTTCGACGCTAAGCCTTGATTGCTGCCAATCGGTGAACCGAGCGGCATAACCGCAGCGCAGCCAACCTCTTCCAATCTTTTGCACAAGACAGGGTCAGCATGGCAATACGGCAACACAATAAAACCTAGCTTCACCAATTGTTCAGCCGCAAGCAGGGTTTCGATGGGATCGGGCATTAGATATTTGGGATCAGGATGAATCTCCAACTTAAGCCAGTTCGTGGCTAAGGCTTCTCGGGCTAGCTCGGCGGCATACAACGCATCAGCAGCATTTTTGGCTCCAGATGTGTTAGGTAAGAGATTCATCTGCATACTGAGTAGCGGCGCAAGAATGTCATCGTCGCGCTGAGCCAAATCAATCCGCTTTAACGCCATGGTCACCAACTCTGAACCTGAGACGGCCAATGCTTCAGCCATGACATGGCGATTAGAGAATTTTCCAGTCCCGGTAAACAGTCTGGATTGAAACGTTTTATCTGCAATCTTGAGCATCTGATTTAGCCTCCTGCTATCGCTTGGAAAAGGGAAATCTCATCCCCTGAATTAAGCTTGGTGTGTTGCCATTCACTTCTTGGGACAACCTGCCCATTGAGACTGAAGACGCAACCTTGGCTAGGCAGACTGAGCTGCGCATGTAAATGCAATAATGAGCTAGAGATATCGGTCTGGATGGCTTGCTGATTCAAGTAGATAGTCATTAGCACGGTTGCGGCTCCTTCTGTTGTACAGGTGACGATACGCTGCAAACTGGACAAACCTTATCTTGATGAAGCTGTAGGCTCTGCCAGTTCATAGACTTACCGTCAAAGCGCAGTAATTGGTTAGCAGGAAAATGGGCGCTCCCCACCAGAGCATGCAGTGCGATTAAGGCTTGTCCGTTACCAATCATACCGACAACAGGACCAACAACGCCTCGGTCACTGCAGCCTTGACGCTCTGCCATATCCGGTACGATACACTGATAACAAGGTGCAGATTGACGATAGTCAAACGCCATTAGATGCCCTTCCCACCCAATGACGGCACCGCTGACGAGTGGCCGTCGCGCTGCATAACAGGCTCGATTAATTGCGTGGCGGGTTGGAAGGTTATCACTACAATCCAACACCAAATCCACTTGGTTGATTTCTAAGTTCAGGATCAGCTCATCGACTTCCCGAGCAATCACCCTCACTCGTACTTCTGAATTGAGTTCGCGTAAGTGCCGAGCAAGAAGCTCGGCTTTATTGTGACCAATTTGTGCCTCGTGATAGCAAATCTGACGGTGTAAGTTGTGTAACTCCAGCCTATCACCATCCGCGATAATCACTTGCCCAACACCTGCACCAACCAAATAAGGCGCAACCACATTACCGAGCCCCCCGCAGCCAACTATCAACACACGTGAATTAAGCAGTTTTTGCTGCCCTTCCTCTCCAAGCTCAGCAAGGCTGATCTGTCTTTGATAGCGGAGAAACTGTTTATCTGTGAGCATCCGCCACCTCTCTAGCTAAGAAACCGATTGGCTCAAATGACTCGCTGGCTGGCATCAACTTGCACTCTGCATCTATAAAATCTGCAAAAACAGAACTCAACGCTTGTACTGCAAGGCTAGGATCCGGTGACTCAGTAATAGCCCGCACCACTGCAACCGCCGTGACGCCACAATCGAGAACATCGCGAATATTGCTGAGGTCAATACCACCAATCGCGACCGTTGGAATGCCATTTTTTCCTTGGTAAGGCATTTGATTAACCAACCGCTGATAGGCGGCTAGTCGCGCTAGCCCCTGTGGTTTTGACGGCATCTGTTTAGTGGTCGTCGGAAAGATATGCCCAAGGGCGATGTAGCTAGGCTGTATTCCTGCGGCTATCAGTAACTCATAATAACCATGCGTCGAAAGCCCCAATCGAATACCAGCATCTAATAGCTCGGTTAAATTCGCACTCGTTAAATCCTCTTGCCCAAGGTGCACACCATAAGCCTGATGCTTAATGGCTAATTGCCAATGATCATTTATGAAAACCTGTGCGTTGAATTCACGACCTAACGCGATGGCTCGGATAATCTGTGCTTCCAAATCCCTCTGCTTAGGATCTTTAATTCGCAGCTGAACCGTTCTAACACCGAGCTTCAGAAGATGCTCAATCCAATTCACATCATCCACTACGGGATAGAGATTAAATTTTGCTTTATCAATCCTTGGAAATGCTCTGGTGGTTGGAAATACTTTGGTAGATAGAGAGCGAATATTCGATTGCGCTACTGGGAAAAGCTCGAATTGCGTTGGCCATGTTTCACGTGAAACGCTATCCCCTTGAGTAATTGCCGCTCTTGCAATGCACAAACCATCTTCAATCGGAAAACCTAAGGCCAACGTAGCTAAAACCCAAGCAAGATGCTGATTTTCCTTACTATTTAATCGATGACTCTCTGATGGATAAATAATAAGTTGCTCTGCAGCATTCCCATACTGCCACTTATCCAGCGTAAAACCATATTCATCATGAAGACCTACAGTCACCATGCAACGAGCGTTAGACATCGTTGCCTCGGGTAACACTCGGTTTTCAGACACATAGTCTAGGTAGTAGTCACAAGGCTCAGAAGCCTCCTCTTGAGAGCACAAACTACTGCCAATTCGCAAAGACTCTTCACTCTTCTCTAAAATAAACCGAGCCTCAGAGCCCACATCCAAACGGATGTGCGGAATAGCGAACCCTTGTTCCTTGGCATGTAACAGTGCATGTTGCACGTGACCGATTAAGGCTGACAGGTGGCGTGGAAAAACCAAACGTACCATGACTTACTCCTCAATCGGCTCTTTCACCAAAGGATGATAGAGTTCAGCACCTGAAGCTAAAAACTCACGAGACTTATCTTGCATCGCCAGTTGTATAGATTCCGCAGGCATAACCAAGTCAATGAGGGTGGTGTCTAATGTCTGGTTATTTGCGTAATCCCTGACCTCTTGCGAGATCTTCATCGAGCAGAATTTAGGGCCACACATAGAGCAAAAGTGCGCAACTTTTCCTGATTCCTGCGGTAGCGTCTCATCATGGAAAGCGCGCGCTGTGACGGGATCAAGCGCAAGATTGAACTGGTCTTCCCAACGAAACTCAAAACGTGCTTTTGATAATGCATTATCACGAATTTGTGCTCCCGGATGTCCTTTCGCCAAATCAGCAGCATGAGCCGCTAACTTATAAGTAATCAATCCTGTTTTGACATCTTCTTTGTTTGGTAGCCCCAAATGTTCCTTAGGTGTGACATAGCAGAGCATGGAGCAGCCAAACCAACCAATCATGGCAGCGCCGATACCAGAGGTAATATGATCATAACCCGGAGCAATATCGGTCGTTAATGGACCAAGGGTGTAGAATGGCGCCTCATGACAATGCTTAAGCTGCTCATCCATATTGGCTTTAATTAAGTGCATAGGTACATGCCCCGGCCCTTCAATCATGACTTGCACATCATATTCCCAAGCTATTTTAGTTAGCTCACCAAGGGTACGTAACTCAGCAAATTGCGCTTCATCGTTAGCATCAGCAATCGAGCCAGGACGAAGTCCATCCCCTAGAGATAGAGCCACATCATATTGCGCACAAATCTCACAGATTTCACGAAAATGGGTATAAAGGAAATTCTCTTGATGGTGAGAAAGACACCATTTCGCAATAATCGAGCCACCACGAGAAACGATGCCCGTTACGCGCTTGGCTGTCATCGGCACATAACGCAATAACAAGCCCGCATGAATTGTAAAATAGTCCACACCTTGCTCAGCTTGCTCTAGTAAGGTATCTCGCATCACTTCCCATGTGAGGTTTTCTGCTACACCATTCACTTTTTCCAGCGCCTGATACATAGGTACAGTACCAATTGGCACGGGGCTATTACGTAAGATCCACTCGCGGGTTTCATGGATATTTCGCCCTGTCGACAGATCCATAACAGTATCAGCGCCCCAGCGGGTCGCCCAAACTAACTTCTCTACTTCTTCTTCAATAGAAGAGCTAACAGAAGAGTTACCGATATTAGCATTCACCTTGACCAAGAAATTGCGGCCAATAATCATAGGTTCAGATTCAGGATGATTAATATTGCATGGGATGATGGCGCGCCCTTCCGCAATCTCACGACGCACAAACTCAGGAGTAATCTGATCAGGCAAATTAGCACCAAAATTCTGCCCAGCATGCTGCTGAAGCAGGCTTGGATCTTGATGAGCAAGACGACGAGAGTTTTCACGGATCGCCACAAACTCCATTTCCGGCGTAATGATTCCCTGCCGTGCGTAATGTAACTGAGTGACTCGATGCTGGCCTATCGCTCGGCGAATTCGCGGTAAATGTCCATAACGCAGTTCATCTAGAGTTTCATCCGCTAAGCGTTCACGGGCGAAATGAGAGCTCATACTAGGCAGAATGTGCGTATCTCGACGCTCTTCAATCCACTCCTCTCTGAGCTTAGGAAGCCCCTTGTAGAGATCAATATCATGTGAAGGGTCAGTATAGACGCCAGATGTGTCATACACACAGATAGGCTCATTGGGCTCAAAGATGGGTGCATCTTTACTGCCACCGACCAAAGTATCGCTGAGAGTAATTTCTCTGACAGGTACCCGAATATCAGGGCGAGAGCCTAATAGGTAAGATTTTTGAGAGTTCGGATAGGGCTCAACAGAAAGGGTATCAATAAAGCGCTTAGCTTCCAGTCTTGCTTGTTTACGGTTCGACATAGCATTTCCTTTTTAATAAGAGGGAGAAATGCTTGACGGAAAGATGCTATGAGAGATGAGTCGATAGGTAGCTACGCTATTAATAACAATAGGTCACCTAAGAGAGTCTTCTCTTGTTCCCTTCGCAGGTATTAACCTGATCAGGTTCAACGGATCCCGAATAAACGGTCTCAGCCCAATGGCACTCCGACAAGTGGAAGCATTATAGATAAAGCTTATTCGTTAACCAAGTAAAATGGCTGTTTCATTGATCAACTTTTTATTAACCAGTGAAAACCAATCCAAGCAGCAGAAATACTTAAAATAACATTCAACAGTACATTCGCCCCCATTTTAAAAAAAGCGCCCTGCTGCATTAAAAGCACGTTATCCATAGAAAACGTCGAGAAAGTCGTTAATGCTCCGAGAAAACCAAGGCCAATCACTTGTTTCCATGGGTAAGGGCTTAACCACTCATTTTCAACACAAGCGATCAAAACCCCCATAATAAATGACCCCACCACATTAACGGTCAGTGTTCCAATCGGGAAACCACGCCCAAATAAAGTGATGCATATTTCGGACACTAAGAAACGAGCGCAAGCACCAACCGCGCCGCCTAAAGCAATAAAACCCAATATCGCGAATGACATGCCGATTCCTTTATCTACCAACTAAGAGGGTATTCTAAACACTCCTCGGTATAAAGCGCAAAACTTCAACGAAATAATAGATTGAGCAAAAACAATGTGGCGGATTGCCGTTAACAATAAGGAGAAAAATAGAAAAGTTACATGCGTCACTTAATCACAAAAACTCTTAGGACGAGATTAATTAAATGGCAGATAAAAAAAAACCTCAGCATTTATGCTGAGGTTCAATATATGGCAGGGGTGGAGAGATTCGAACTCCCAACACGCGGATTTGGAATCCGCTGCTCTGCCAATTGGAGCTACACCCCTGTAGTTTTTTGAGCTTAAGCTCG
>NZ_WPDC01000049.1:0-25932 GCF_035615595.1 Vibrio sp. R-1
GTTGATGTGCTGACTCGTGGTGCGCACGAAGTGCCACGCCGTATTACCGATGGGGTTATGGAAGGCGAATTTTACCCAAACCATCAAGCGGTCGATTTTTATCATCACTATAAAGAAGATATCGCGCTGTTTGCTGAGATGGGCTTTAAGTGTTTCCGCACGTCTATTGCGTGGACACGGATCTTCCCGAATGGTGATGAAGCCGAGCCCAATGAGGCAGGATTACAGTTTTATGATGATCTGTTTGATGAGCTGTTAAAGCACAATATTGAACCTGTCATTACGTTGTCACATTTTGAAATGCCACTGCATCTAGTAAAGCAGTATGGCAGTTGGCTCAACCGCGACTTGATTGATCACTTCACCAAATTTGCGCAAGTGGTGATGACCCGTTACCAGCATAAGGTGAAATACTGGATCACCTTTAATGAAATCAATAACCAACGCAACTGGAAGCTGCCGATCTTTGGTTATTGCAACTCAGGTATGCTTTACGCTGAGCAAGACCACCCAGAACAAGCCATGTACCAAGTGCTACATCACCAATTTATTGCTAGCGCATTAGTGGTGAAACTGGGGCACGAGATTAATCCGGATTTTAAAATTGGCAGCATGATCCATATGATGCCGCTGTATCCTGCCACCTCACGTCCGGAAGATGTGTTGTTGGCGCAAGAGTTGATGCGTGAGAAATATCTGTTCAGTGACGTACAGGTTCGTGGCTATTACCCCAGTTATCTGCGCAAAGAGTGGCAACGCAAAGGCATCGAGATCGAGATGCAAGCTGGTGATGAGCAGATCCTGCGCCAAGGCTGCGCCGATTATCTCGCTATCAGTTACTACATGACCAACATTGTCTCTGCAGCGCCAGAACAAGAGGGCGAAACCACCTCTTTGTTTGAAACCAGCCGCTTAAACCCGTATCTTCCTGCGTCCGATTGGGGATGGCAGATTGATCCACAAGGTTTACGTTATGCGCTTTCTGAGTTGTATGAGCGTTACCAAAAACCGATTTTTGTGGTAGAAAATGGCCTCGGCGCGCTAGACACCGTCGAAGCGGATGGTTCAATCAACGATGATTACCGAATTCGCTACCTCTCTGAGCATATCGCGGCAGTCAAACAAGCGATCGACTATGACGGTGTTGAAGTGATGGGTTACACCCCTTGGGGTTGTATCGACTGTGTATCGTTCACCACTGGTGAGTACAAAAAACGCTACGGCTTTATCTATGTGGATAAACACGATGATGGCAGTGGCACCATGGCGCGCGCTAAGAAAAAGAGCTTCTACTGGTATCAACAAGTGATCGCCAGTAACGGTGAAAAGCTTTAAATCGTGTCGGCGGCCTTTGGGTCGCCGCTTAATTTTTGCGGACTCAGTTTGAAGGATTGTTGATGGCAACCATAAACGACGTGTGTAAATTGGCGGGTGTCTCCAAAGCCACGGTATCACGAGTGCTGAATGAGACAGGTCAAGTCAAAGCACAAACTCGTGAAGCGGTACTTGCCGCCATGCAGCAGCTCGGTTATCAGCCCAACAGTTTGGCGCAGGCGCTCGCTACCAATACCACAAACTCAATTGGCTTGGTGCTGCCGCATTTTGAGAGCAGCTATTTTGGTTCGATTTTGTTCGAAGCCGAACAAGGCGCGCAGAAAGCTGGGAAAAAACTGCTGGTCGTGAACAGCAAAAACAGTGAGCAAGGCGAAAAAGAAGCGGTCGCCACATTAGCGGCGCAGCGTTGTGATGCGATCTTGCTGTACAGTCGCCACTTGAGTGAAGCGCAATTACTTGAATTACAGCAGCAATATCCATCGCCCTTAGTGATCCTCAATCGCCGTTTACATCATCCGCAATTACACAGCTTTGGTCTCGATCAAACGCACATTGCTCAGTTAGCGATGCAGCATTTATTGAATTTAGGGCATCGTCATATCGCCTGTATTACTTCACCACTGGTGAGCGAGACGGGAAAAGTTCGTTATCAGGTCTATCAACAAGCGTTACATGAGCAAGGGGTTGAGTTGAACTCGTCCTTGGTCATTGAAGGGGATAACACGCTGCTTGGTGGTTATCAGGCAATGCAACAACTGCTGCAACAAGGCATTTCCATGACGGCGGTTTTTGCCTGTAACGATGATATGGCGCTCGGTGCAATGCGCGCCATGCATGAACATGGCATTCATGTACCCAAGCAAGTTTCCATAATCGGGATTGATAATGAACCCGCGGCGGCTTTTGCTATCCCGAGTTTATCGAGCGTGAGTCTGCCGATCGGCGAGTTAACTCAGCAAGCAATCAGTTTGGCTGTCGAGATTGCTAATAAAAAACCACAAGATGCACAGCACAGGCTCTATCAAGGGAGTTTGATCGCCCGTGAATCCACCATAGCGCTCAAACTATGAGTAAAACAGCAACGTGTCAGTAAAATTGCGGGGACAGAGCGCGATTTTACGCTTCATCTTGGCTATCCTGCTCCCCGATATGAATAAGTGAAGAAGCAGCATGCTTCTTAGCGAATAACGTAAAAGAGAACACCATGACAATACATCGTATTAATCCAGGCACTCGTTGGTCTGACATCACCGTGTTTAATGGCATTGCCCATTTTGTTGAAGTCGCCGATAGCGACACGTCGGCCGATATGCAAGGCCAAGTTGAGCAGGTTCTCGCGCAAGCAGAGCGCCAATTGGCGAAGATTGGCAGCGATCGTTCACGTATTTTATCGGTGACGATTTATGTTACGGATTTTGCCGACCTCCCAGTGCTTAACCAAATTTGGGATGCTTGGTTCCCAGAAGGCTGCGCTCCAAGCCGAGCGTGCGTGAAAGCGGAGCTGGCTGACCCAGATTATAAAGTGGAAATGGCTTTTGTAGTGGCTGCGGGCGAGCAGTATCAATAAGGAAACGCCGATGTTTATTGGTCATGTCACGCAGCGCCAGTTTTGCGCTGCACTGTCACCTCAGTTGCAACGGCTGATTGATGAAGTATTAGAGCGTATAGCGACACCGCTACCGACGGGTAAACACGAGTTGCAGGGAGAGTCGGCGTTTTTTCTGGTGATGGAAGATCATACCCAACCGCTCGCTCTGCGTCGTAGCGAGTGCCATGCTCGTTATTTGGATGTGCAGATTTTACTGCAAGGGCGTGAGCGCTTTGGTTACAGTCTCGCGCCGTTCAATGGCTTGGACGAAGATTTGCTGGCAACACGTGATGTGGCGTTCAGTGCACAACTGGTCGAAGAGCGCTTTGTCGATTTGGCGGCGGGAGATTTCATTGTGTTCTATCCCGGTCAACCTCATCGCCCTTTGATTGCGGTAGAAGGTGAGGGTGAGCCTGTACGTAAAGTGGTGATCAAGGTTGATAAAGCTTTCTTTGAGTAAAAACTGAGTCGCTGAAGTGAAACCATGAAAAACGCCCATTTGTATGGGCGTTTTGCTGAAGTCCGAAAGCAGAAACTAGTTGATAAAGCGCTCTGGGAAGTCGGAGAAAATGGCATCGACTTTGTCTAAATAGCGGAATTTATCCACTTGATTGAGGGTGTAACACCAAATCTGATAGCCACCATTTTTCAAATCGCGGATGTGTTTTTCTGTGATCCAGCGGTAGTTGAGGTTACAGCTAAACGCATTCACCTGTTTAAGCACTTGACGATCCCGCTGAGTCAAACGCTCACTCAAAATCCCCAATTTATAACCCGGACAATGCTGGTGCAGTTGTAAAATAATGTCGTGGCTAAAGCTCGACAGTAAGATTTTGTCGGCAACCAGAGGGCTCTGGTCAAGTTGTGCTTTCAACTGTTGTACAACACTGGCCACATCATGCTTATCGACTTTGACTTCAATATTGAGTCCTAAATCATGCTCGGCGGCGAGCCCCAGCAGCTCTTCCAGCGTCATGATGGATTCGCCCGTAAAACGAGGATCAAACCAAGCACCGAAATCAAGTTGCTTGAGTTCGGCGAGTGTGTACTCATCAATGCGACCTTTGCCATTACTGCAACGGTCAATTGTATGGTCGTGACACACAACCAATACATTGTCTTTGGTCGGCTGCACATCCACTTCCACCCAAGATAAACCAAGGTTGATAGCGGCTTGTACACTGACACGGGTATTTTCTGGATACGTTCCAGCCACCCCACGGTGGCCGACGATGATTGAAGGCATCATGCTTCCTTAGTGAGAATCACACTCAAATCACGATTCAATAAGTTCGACGTGGTGCAAAAGGGACAACTGTTGAAAAGCAGGCGTACTTTTATCGACGAAGAGGCGATGCATTTCAGACAGTTCACCACTGACCACGGGAGCATAACGCTCTAATTTGCTTTTGTCTGCAACTAACCAACACTGTTCGCTATGTTCTATGATGGCGCGGGTTAAATTGGCTTCTTCTGGCGTAAAATCAAGCAATTGACCGCGAGAATTGAGCCCGCCCACACCAAAAATTCCAACCTTAATATTAAAGCTACGATAAAAGCGGGTTGTCGCTTCGCCGACGGTATCTTCATCGGAATGGCGAACCAATCCACCCGCGAGGTGCAAATTGATGTTGGGGTTACGGCTTAAGGTCAGTGCGGCATTGAGGTTGTTGGTTACCACAGTCAAGCCGGGATGATCGAGCAGCGCTTGCGCCACTTGTTTCGGGGTTGTCCCGATACCCAGAAAAATACTGCATCCTTCCGGTAATTCTTGCGCCACCCTCTGCGCGATTCGCTGTTTTGCGGAGAGATTGATCAGATCGCGATTACTGAACGATAAATTGTCATTCGGACTAGGTAGCGAAATCCCGCCATGTACGCGGCGTACCATACCTTTGTCGCTCAAATCGTTCATGTCTTTGCGAATGGTTTGTACCGACACCTCAAAGCGTTCAGAGAGTAGGGCGCTCGAAAGCACCCCGTGGGTTTGTTGTAAATATTCCAAGATCTGTTTTTGGCGGGATGATAATAGGCTCACAACTTTCCTTATTGTCGCTATTAACGTGTAGCGATTTTACTGTTTAAAGAACAAGCATGCGGCTGAGTAATAAGCCTTTTTCCTTGTTGATCAAAAAGATGCAGCTGATCAAAGGCAACCCAAATCGGCAATGCTTGATGCACATCGAGCGGAATTTCTGCGGTCACCGCGATGAAATCCTGCTCGCTCTCTAGGCCTAAAATCTTGCCATGCACGAGCTGATTCGGGCCTAGCGGCTCTACCACTTGAATATCCAGTTTTAACTCAATGGCATTGGTTAGCGGTTGCAGTGAGGCGTGTTCGGGGCGAATACCTAAAGTGATGGTGTGATGGTCGGCCGATGCAAGCTGAGGTAACGAGCAGGATTTACCCGCAATCTGTAGCTGTCCTTGTTTGATAGACGCTGGGAGGAAATTCATGGCAGGGCTGCCGATAAAGCTCGCGACAAAGGTACTGGCTGGCTGATGGTAAACTTCGGCGGGTGTGCCGACTTGCTCAATTTCGCCCTGTTTAACCACGACAATTCGGTCCGCAAGCGTCATCGCCTCCACCTGATCATGGGTTACGTAAACACTGGTTACGCCAAGTTCACGCTGTAGTTTTTTGATTTCTAAGCGCATGTGCGCACGCAGTGCCGCATCCAAGTTCGAGAGCGGCTCATCAAATAAAAAAAGTTGCGGATCGCGCACAATCGCTCGTCCCATCGCCACGCGCTGGCGTTGTCCGCCGGAAAGCTTGGCCGGTTTTCGGTCTAAGTACTCTTCAATTTTTAGGGTTTTCGCGACCTTAGCAATTTTTGCTGCGATGGTTTGTTTATCCACACCACGATTTTTAAGGCCGTAGGCGAGGTTATCGTAGACACTCATATGCGGATAGAGCGCATAGTTTTGGAACACCATAGCGATGTCGCGATTGGCCGGCTTTTCGTTATCGACACGGCGTCCCGCCAGATGAATTTCGCCGGAAGTAATGCTCTCTAAGCCTGCGATGGAGCGCAGAATGGAGGATTTTCCGCAGCCCGATGGGCCGACTAAAACGATAAATTCCCCTTGATGAATCGACAGATCCACGCCTTTCACCGCTTGATGGCCGTTATCGTAAGTTTTGACTAGCTGTTTGATGTCTAACATAACAGGCTCCGCGTGTTTGGCGCTGCGTAGCAGATGAATATTGGAGTTCTGATTATTTTTCACTTTCGACTAATCCTTTTACAAACCAACGTTGGAAAATCACCACCACCAAAACTGGTGGCAGCATGGCGAGGATCACCATGGCAAACGCGTAGTCATAACGCGGCAAGCTGGTTTCATTGATGTTATTGAGAATCTGTTTTATGCCCATCACTATGGTGTTGTATTGCTCATCCGTGGTCATCATGATCGGCCACAGGTATTGGTTCCAACCCACCACAAACATGATGATGAAAATCGCGGCCATCATGGTTTTCGAGAGGGGAAATAAAATATCGATAAAAAAGCGCACCGGTCCTGCGTTATCAAGCTGAGCTGCTTCCAACAGTTCATCCGGTATGGTTTTAAAAAACTGACGGAAGAAAAACGTCGCGGTAGCGGAGGCAATCAGTGGCAGCACTAAGCCGGTGTAGCTATTGAGCATGCCTAAATTGGACACCACTTCATAAGAGGGAATGATCCGCACTTCAAGCGGCAGCAGTAGGGTAATGAAAATCAGCCAAAACCACGCGCTGGCATAAGGCAAACGAAAGTAGACCAAAGCGTAAGCGGCCATCATCGAAATTACGATTTTGCCAATCGCAAAACCCAAGCCCATGATCATCGAGTTAACGATCATGGTTTGCGCGGTGACATTACCGGCAAAACCGAGGCTTTTATTCCATGCTTCTTGATAAACTGCGCTGAGATTATCGCCAAGAGTCCATTGCAAACCTTCCGAGACAATGGTGTTTGGCTGATGGGTTGAGCTTGCGAAAATCAGCCACAGCGGCACTAGCATAAACAGTGCGCCAGCGATAAGGATCAAATGATCGGAGAGTCGATTACTTTTCATCGTAACTCCTTAGTAATGAACACGTTTTTCAACAAAACGGAACTGCAACCAAGTCAGCGCCAGCACCAACACGAGTAACACCACCGATTGCGCTGAGCTGCCGCCAAGGTCTGCACCAACAAAACCGTCGCGATACACCTTGTACACCAGTGAGGTGGTACTGCCGCCGGGGCCGCCATTGGTCATGGTGTCAATCACGCCGAAAGTGTCGAAAAAAGCGTAAGTGAGGTTGATCACCAACAGGAAAAATCCCGTCGGGGCGAGCAGCGGAAAGGTGATGCTCCAAAAGCGTTTGCTGTCGCTTTGGCAATCGAGCAGCGCCGCTTCGCGTACCGCGTAGGAAATTGACTGCAAACCCGCCAGAAAATAGAGGAAGTTGACCGAAACCTGTTTCCAGACTGAGACCAAAATCAGCGCAATCGTGGCATCCACAGGGTCGGTCTGAAAGCTAAATTGCCAGCCGATGTATTGGAAAAAGTCGGACAGGACACCAATATGCGGATTAAACAGAAAACCGCCAATGATGCCCGCGACGGCTGGCGCGACGGCATACACCCACGTTAGCGTGACACGATACGAACCTTGGCCATGAATGATGTTGTCGGCTTTTACCGCGAGTAACAGCGCGAGCGCCAGCGAAAGAAAAGAGACAATCACCGAAAACAGCAGAGTAAAGCCCAGTGAGTCAAGATAGTCGGTTGAGCTAAACAGTACCTGATAGTTTTCAAACCAAACAAAAGTCGAGGAGAGCCCCCAAGGATCTTCCAACATAAAAGAGAGATAAATCGCTTGTGCGGCAGGATAAATAAAGAACACCGCGATGATCACGATTTGCGGCGCAAGCAGCAAATAGGGCAGCGGAGTGTGAGCGAAATGTTGTCGACGTTGCACAGGAAAACTCAAATTAGACAGTAAAAATAACAAGCCGCCAGCAAAATCTCAGGATAATGCTGGCGGCGTTTGGGGTTATTGCACGGTACGAGCAAAGCGATTCAGTAACTTAGCGCTTTCATCTTCGACTTTATTCAAGCTGCTCTCGACAGTTGAGCGGCCAGAGAAAATGTTATCGAACTCGCGATGCATGACTTCGCGCACTTGTGGGTAGTAACCGAGGCGATAGCCTTTGGTCCATTCACCATCAGGCAAGCTAAGCTGCTTTACACCCACTTCTGCATCCGGGTTTTCTTGGTAGTAGCCCGATTGTTTGGTCAGGTCGTAGGCTGCATTGGTGACGGGCACATAACCTGTGGTTTTATGCCAATTCATTTGCGTTTCGGGCTTGGTCAGGTAAGCGAAGAAAGCTGCGACACCTTTATCCTGCGCTGGAGTGTGACCCTGCAGTGCAAACAGCGCGGCGCCACCAATAAAGGTATGGGTTGGGTTTTTGGTGACCGATTCCCAGTAAGGCAGGTAGGTCGTACCGAGATTGAATTTCACGCGGTTACGTAGACCACCGAATGAGCCAGAAGAGCCCATCCACATTGCCACTTCGCCGCGCTCGAATGGCGTTTGGTTGGCATCCCAATCACTGCCGTAATACTTGTAGTAACCTTTATCTGACCACTCTTTGAGTTTTTTCACATGCATCAGCATATCGTCAGAGTTAAACATGATTTTCGTCGAGAGATCTTGATAGCCATTTTGCTTATCAGAAAGCGGTAGGTTGTGGCGAGATTTGAAGTTCTCAAACATGATCCACGGCGTTAAGGATTGGGCAAATCCCGCTTGACCTTTTTCGGCTAACTTAGCAGCAACTTGTTCTAGCTGCTCATAAGTTTGTGGCGCTTGCGCGTTAACGGAAGCCAACATGTCTTTGTTGTAGTACAGCACAGGCGTTGAGCTGTTGAATGGCATGCCGACCATTTTTCCCGTGTTATCGGCATAAAAGTTACGTACCCCAGCAATGTAATCTTGCGCGGTGAACGGATAGCCTGACTCGATCATCAGATCTTGCACGGGTTTGGCAACGCCTTTGCTGCTCATAATGGTGGCGGCACCAGCATCAAACACTTGCAAAATATTGGGTGCTTGGCCAGCACGAAACGCCGCAATACCTGCGGTCAATGTTTCTGTGTACGAACCTTTATAAACGGGAGTGAGCTTATAGTCGCTTTGTGAGGCATTAAAGTCAGTTGCCAACTGATTGACCGTCTCACCCAGTTGACCACCCATGGCATGCCACCAAGTAATTTCGGTTGCCGCTAATGTTGAGGCTGAAAAAACGCCAGAAGCGGTTGCTGTAAGCAAACCGGTTAACCATACCTTATTCATTGATTCATTCCTTGTAAGTTTCGAACGAGACTGTTTGTGTTTCGTTAGAAGGTATAGTGGCGAGCAAAAGTTACAGTGCCGTGGCTGAAAAATGGCAAAAATATGAAAGATTTATGGAAAAGGTATGACAGATACACGGGAGCATTTCACCGCGAATAAGACGATGGCGTGCGCGATTTGGCCGCCAGAATAGACTTAAGACGGTTACGAAGCGCGAATTAAAACGGTATGAATGGAAAACAATGGTTGAACTTGGTTGATAATGAGAGCGTTTCTCAATAGAATCCCAACCATTCCTTAAACGGCTAATCACAACCCATGAAAAGATGTCTCTCACTTCTTTGCGTTTCGGCACTTTTGCCTGCGCAGGCCGCTTCGCTCGAACAAGCGCAAGCGATTCAAAACAGTACTAACCAAGCTTCTGCACAGAGCCAGCAAAAAATTGACCGCAGTGCCGAGCAGAGTTTGTTACTGCGTGCGGAAATTGAACAGTTGAACGAAGAAGTCAAAAATCTTCAGGTGTACCGTAATCACTTACAATCTTTGGTGGCCAATCAACAGCAAGAGATGGCCAGTCTTGAACAGCAAACCGAAGAGATCAAACGCACGCGCCAAGGCATAGTTCCTTTGATGTATGACATGATTGAAGGACTGGAGGAGTGGGTTGCGCAAGATAAACCGATTCGTCTTGCGGCACGTCAAGAACGCATTGAGAAACTCAAACAACTGATGCCTCGGGCAGATGTCAGTGATGCTGAAAAGTACCGTCGTATTCTCGAGGCATATCAGATTGAACTCGACTACGGCAATAAGCTTGGCACCTATCAAGCCCAAATCACTCTCCCTTCTGCACAAGAAGTGGAAGCGGATGTGCTCTATTTAGGTCGTCTGTCGCTATTAGCACGCAGTTTGGATGGCGAGCAGTTCTGGACTTGGAATTCCAAGCAGAACGCATGGCAAGCAATCACGGATGCCAACAAAAGCGATCTCACTGCCGCTTACCAATTGGCTCAGCAGCAGATTGCACCGACACTGTTGAACTTGCCTGTTTCGTTGACCGCTGCGGAGGCTAAATAATGACACTTAAAAAGACCACCTTAGCACTGGCATTAAGTCTGCCATTCGCCTTTGCAAGTGTTGCTAACGCATCAAATAGTCTCGTCCAACAAGCGACGCAGGAAAAAGCGCAACAGCAACAACACAACCAGCAGCGTGAAGCGGGTTTTGTACAAACGGCGCAAGAATTACAAGCCGCGAAAGCCGAGTTACTGGCTGAGCGTAACCGTCTACAGAAAGAGGCGGATCAGCTATCTAGCCAGTTCAGTGATAACGAAAATACGCTCGCGCGCCTTGAAGAAACGTTGCGACTGGAAACGGGCAGCTTAGGCGAGATGTTTGGCGTAGTACGCCAAAACGCGAAAGAGCTGCAAAGTGAACTGGATCAATCAGTGACTGGCGTTGAGCCTCGTGCTCATCAGCAGAGCATTGATGACGTGGTGGCCGCCAAAACCTTACCGTCAATGGCTCAACTGCGTGGTTTATGGCAAGCTATGAGTGAAGAGATCCGTGCGAGTGGACAAGTCCAAACTACCGAAATTCAGTGGCTAAACGGGCAGGGTGAAACGCAGACCGTACCCGCCTTACGTTTAGGTTCGCTTGGATTAATTTCCGAGCAAGGTTATGTGAAGTGGGATAATGCACGTCAGCAAGCATTGAGCTATCAACAGTTACCATCCGATTTCCCAACCTTCAGTCATATTCGTACTTTAGTTGATGGTGACGTTGTCACTATGAAAGTCGACCCATCACGCGGTGTGTTGCTCGAACAACTGGCGCTCACCCCAACACTTAGCCAACGCCTACAAGCGGGTGGTGTGATTGGTAACGTGATCCTCGTGTTACTGGGTGTGGGATTAATTATTGCTTTGTACCGTGGCGCGATATTGGCCACTCTGCGTCAAAAGATCAAAGCGCAACTCAAAAACCCAGAGCAGCCGGGGGATAACCCACTCGGACGCATTTTGGCGGTTTACAATAAAGAGCAGCAACGCAGTGTCGAAGCGCTCGAGCTGCGTTTGCTGGAAGCCGTTGTGGATGAGCAAAATCATCTTGAGACGGGTCTGTCGATGCTGAAATTGCTGGCCGCGCTGGCTCCTATGCTTGGATTACTCGGCACCGTGACCGGGATGATTGAAACCTTCCAAGTGATCACCCAGTTTGGTAATGGTGACCCGAAAGTAATGGCGGGGGGGATCTCGATGGCCCTAGTCACTACCGTGGAAGGCTTGATTGCGGCGATCCCACTGCTACTGGCGCATAATATTTTGAGCGCGCAAGCGGAAGCGATCCGCAACATCCTCGAGAAACAAGGGATTGGTCTTGTGGCACAGCAAGCAGAACGTGATTGTGGTGCCGCGGTTACTCAATCTCGTGTTGAACAAGCAGCATAAGGGCGAGTGATGAATTCAGCATTCTCTTTCCTACTGGATTACTGGCAACCGCTGGATGAGTTTATGGCTCAAGGCGGCGCTGTGCTCTGGTGGTTAGCAGTGGTTGTTTTGCTCTGTTGGCTGTTAGTGATTGAGCGTCTGTTGTTTTTGAGCGTGACCTTTCCTAAACAGCGCCAACATTGGGTTGACCTCTGGTTGCAACGTGCGGATCAACACAGCTGGTTTGCTCGCTCCATTCGTGAACAATGGCTGGGCGAAGCACACAATGCGCTCAATCAGAATCTCAACTTAATTAAGGTTCTGGTAGCCATTTGTCCTATGCTTGGCTTACTTGGTACCGTCACCGGAATGATTTCCGTGTTTGATGTGATGGCCACACAAGGCAGTAGTGATCCAAAGTTGATGGCTTCGGGCATTTCACTCGCCACCTTACCCACCATGGCGGGCATGGTGGCCGCATTAGCGGGACTCTTCGTCCACGCACGTTTGAGCAAAACCTGTCGTGGACTTGAAATGAAATTAGAACAAGCGTTAAGGAGCCAATCATGAGGCTAGGGCGCAGAACGTCAAAGCAAGAAGAAGCGCAGATCGATCTGACTTCGATGCTCGACATCGTCTTTATCATGTTAATTTTCTTCATTGTGACCAGCTCGTTTGTGCGCGAATCGGGTGTGGAAGTCAATCGCCCGACAGCGGCGCATGCCGTAAGCCAAAAACAGGCTGGGATTTTTGTGGCCATTACCGCGGCCAACGACATCTACATTGATAAACGTCAGGTAGACGTGGAGCGAGTGCAAGCGACTTTAGAGCATCTGTTGTTAGACCAACCGGATGCTTCCTTAGTGATTCAAGCTGATGAGCATGCCTTTAACGGCACCGTGGTCAAAGTGATGGATGCGGCGAAAGGCGCTGGAGTAAAAAGCATTGCATTAGCGGCGGAGAAACCCTAATGGGACGCTTGATCTTAGCCAGCCCGATTGCGTTGTTAGTGACACTGGCGCTGTTTAGCTTGATGGCTTGGATGGTGGATAACGGCGGAAAGAGCATTCCTAAACCGACCGCTGCGCTCAGCTTTACCATGGTCATGGCTGAGCAGGAGCAAGATGTACAACGCAGACAACGTAGCGTACCAGAACAGCCACAAGTCCCGCAGGTGCCGACACAAGCGCCTGCAAAAGCTGAACAAACGGCGGCACTCGATGTTTCAGACCTCAATCCCGTGATGGACTTAAACCTCAGTACCGCTATGGAAGGAGTTGCTGTTAACGCGCCTCAGTTTGGTGATTTCGCGGTTAACCAGCAGGTGATGCCGCTACACAGGGTTGAGCCCAACTATCCAGCGAAAGCTCTGCAACGGGGAGTGGAAGGTTACGTTATCTTGCGTTTTACCATCGATGAGTTGGGAAAAACGCGCGATATCGAAGTGGTGGATGCTAACCCGAAACGCTATTTTGAGCGTGAGGCGATGCTGGCTCTGCGTAACTGGAAATACCAGCCTAAGATAGTGGATGGTCAACCCGTAAGCCAACCCGGACAAACGGTTCGACTGGAGTTTAAACTGAACAAATGAAACGACGAATCTTAAGTTATCTCTTGCTGTCTTGCCTATCCGTGACGACTTACGCCGCGGAGCTGACACCGTACACGGCCAGTAAAGTGGTGAAAGCGAATCAGCTAGCACAAGAGAATAAGGTGAAAGAAGCGATTCAGATCCTAAAACAAGCAGAACTCAGCCGCAGTTATGATCGCGCTTATGTGGCGCGTATGCTTGGGGTGTTTTATTGGCAGAATGAGCAAATCCCTGCGGCGATAGCATCCTTGAAGTTGGCGGTAGAGAGCAACGAGTTACAAGATGATCAAGCGTGGACAACACGCAAAATGTTGGCGGATCTTTTGATAAGCCAACAAGAGTATCGTTCAGCACTCAAACATTACTACACGCTAGCGCAAGCCATTCCCGCCGATCAAAAAGGGGATGAACTCTGGCTGCGCATTAGTCAGTTGCACTTCCAAATGCAAGAGTGGAAGGCGGTACTGAATGGGATGCAACAGTATGCTCAGTTCCAAACCAAGGATGCGGTATTGCCACTTTCACTACAATTAGGCGCACAGCTTAATTTGGAACAGTGGAAGCCGGGAATTCTCACCCTAAAACGCTTATTGGTGTTGGAGCCACAGAAAACCGAGTGGTGGCGTCAGTTAGTCAGCCTAGAGCTGCGAGTTGGCCAGAAGAAAGAGGCGCTCAGCACACTGGCATTGGCGAAGATGCAAAAAGTGGCACTTAACCAACAAGATTTGCGTTTGCTTGCTCAGCTCTATGCGCAAAATGGCATTCCAGAGCGTGCTGCACAAGTGATGGAAAGCCTAGATGAGGCACAGAGCAATCAACAGCTTATTACTGAGCGAGCCATCTACTGGCAACGTGCGAAAGAGTGGGATAAAGCGATCGCTACGTGGCGTTTAGCGGTGACAAAAGATGCCAAATATCACTGGCATGTCGCACAGTTATTGCTGCAAGAGGGCCATTATCAACAAGCACTTGCTGAACTGGATCAGGTCAAAGAGCGTGATAAACAAGCGCAAGTCGCTTTAGCGAAAACGCGTGCTTTGTATAAGCTCAATCAATTTGAGGCCGCATTGGTGCAAGCTAAACGAGCAGACAGCCTCCAATCATCAGAAAGCGCCAAACAGTGGATCAAATATTTGTCGCAGCAGCGTCAAACTCAATCCACCCAAGATTCGTAGCGATGTTCTAGAGTTCGAGATATCCCCTTCCTACTTGAAGTTGCAGCGATGTTGGCTACGTTCGTTCACCCCAATCACATAGTTTTGCCTATGCTCATGGGGATTTACTTGCTGCCTACCTGCAACTCAAAGTCGTTTGGGTATAGAGGCAATAAACAGGTGATACAGTCAGCTTTGCTATGTAATTCTCTGTTTGCTCAATAACGAGATTTAATGAACTGTTTCGCATCGTGAATGCTTCGCTCTTCCACACATCAGCGTCCCTAATGACAATGTTTGCGCATTCTCATTAGGGACGTGACCATGCTGATACGACTGACGCTCACCGCTGCCGCGATCATGCTGGCCCAGCAAACGCTGGCCAATGATGGGCCGCTGGCTTTTATTCCAATTACTTACGCCAACAACTACCAACACGGCATTGATATTTTCGATTACTGGAAAAGTGAGAAGCTTGACGGTATCCGCGCGATTTGGACGGGAAAACAACTGGTCACACGTAACGGCAATCCTATCACTGCCCCCGCTTGGTTTACCGAGTCGTTACCCTCTTATTCACTCGAAGGTGAATTGTGGGCAGGGCGCGGTAATTTCTCACTGGTACAGCAAACGGTTTTAGATAGCCAACCGGCTGAGTCCGCATGGCGCAAAATCAGCTTAATGTTGTTCGATATGCCTGATGCGGCGGGCGATTACAGTAAGCGCTATTACAACCTCATCCATTTGGTGAACAGCCTTGATCTCAAGCATATCCGATATGTCGAACACACCCCGATAAAATCTGAGGCGGAACTGCTTTCCTACCTTGATAACATCAGTGAGAAATCGGGGGAAGGGGTAATGCTGCGCAAAATCAGCGCTCGCTATCAGGCAGGGCGAAGTAATGATTTGTTGAAGCTGAAAAGGCATCAGGATGCAGAAGCAACCGTGATTGGTTATCGGCTCGGCATGGGAAAATACAAAGGTAAAATGGGCTCTATGCTGGTGCGGACCGAGGACGGGCTGGAATTTTATATTGGCAGTGGATTTAGTGATGTCGAGCGCGCCGAGCCGCCCAAGATTGGTAGTGTTATCACCTACCGTTACAACGGACTTACAACGGAAGGCAAACCAAGGTTTGCCCGTTTTGTTCGGGTCAGAGAAAACTATTGAGGCAAGCTACTGAGCTTGCCCAACCGTGATACGACAACGCGCAAACAGCCGCTGCCAATATTGGGCATGCTGCTCAGTCGCAAGACGGAAAGTTTGATGGCTGGCTTGAATCGGAAACGGTGAGTGAGGTTGCTCAAACAGACCAAGTTGTGCTGATAACTGGTAGTAGGTTCGATCCAGTGAAGCGAGATAAGGTTGTATTTTTTCAACGTATTGGCTTTGGAATACATTGCGTAAGTAGTTGAGTTTGGTCTTATCACGATGAGGCCCACAGACAATCGCATCATCATTGTTCTCTAACTGCTGCGTCACAACCTTTAACCAGACGCTCGCACGATCCAACGAAAATTTAAAGTGACCTAATAAGCGCTGTTTCTCTAGCACTTCTTGCTGAGTGACTAATGGTTTGGAGGCTATGGGTCGCTCTGAAAGGAGTTGGTGTTGAATCGTGTTGAGTTGCTCTAGTGCTAACAGCAGCTCACTGTGGCTCCATTGTTCATCGTACCACTGCGAACCACTGAGTTGAGTGCGCATGGTATCACTGGTGTAAAGCAAATTATGCCAACGTGAAGCCAGCTCCTGCTGTTTGATGTTTTGTATATCGAGCAACTGTGCTTTCAAGGATTGGCTAAGTTGCGGTGAGGTTAAGCAGCCTTGAATGCCATTTAATAAAGCGACCTGGTAATCCCACTCGCGAAATTCGTCCTGCACTTTACCTAAAATCGAATTACGCTCGGCAATCAGGTCAAATAAGCCGCATTGACGCAGTTCGTAACTGTCGAGCAAGCTAATGGTTACGGGGTCTATAGCTATCAACAACTCACGTTTTTCGGGAAGCGATTGAGCGACCATCGCCGGTGGTGATAAGGCATCACGCTGCTGAACATTAGCGATACGCGATAAGTAGCGTTCAAAATCCGCGTCGATGGCTAGACGTGGTTCGCATCCAGTAAGCAGCAAAAGTGCAGCCAGTACAACGCTTAAACGCATAATTCCCTCTCAATCGGTCCTTTTACTTTTCCCTTCTTAATCGAAGCTGCAGCTTGAAGTAGGTAGGGGATAATTTATCACTCACAGACCGTCTACTTATAACGCCAAGTCCTTTAAATATACGTAATACTGCGTTTATGGTTCTTCTCCATCAATAAAAAGGCCAGCATAGATTGGCTGGCCTTGAGGGGATTTTCTATCGATTATTTTGCTGCAAGGTGTAACTGCACGTCATCACTCTGTTTTTGCAGCCAGTACAAACGCTGTCCTAGCATCAGTGCGGCCGCCGAGAGTCCGATGATAAATCCGAGCCAGAAACCTTTGGCACCTAAGGGTTGCTCCGTCAGCCAGTTGGTCATTCCTAGGATATAACCGGTGGGTAAGCCAAGTACCCAGTAGGAGATAAATGTACGGTGGAAAATCGCTGTCATATCTTTATAGCCACGCAGTGATCCTGCGGCGACAACTTGTACCGCATCCATACATTGATAGATTGCCGCAAACAGTAAGAGCTGCATCGCTAACGCTACCACCACTTGGTTTTCGGTATACAGCAGCGCGATCTGTTCACGAAACAACACGGTGAGCAACGCGGTAATACAAGCGGTAGCAAGGCCAGTCATTAAACCCACATTGGCTGCAATTGCAGCGCCTTTCGTGTCTTGCTCACCTAACTTATGGCCAACACGAATGGAGACCGCGGCACCAATACTCATTGGGAACATAAACACCAAAGAAGAGAAATTGAGCGCCACTTGGTGCGCCGCCACGACAGTTGACCCTAACGGTGCCACTAAAAGTGCGACCACAGCAAAAAGAGTCACTTCAAAAAAGAGGGCGGCTGCAACAGGAAAACCTAAGCGAAATAGACGGATCAACTCTTTTGGCTGTGGTTTATGGAAAGTCTCAAACACTTTTACATGTGCCAGACGCTTAGAGGTCACGATGTAAAACAGTAGCAGCAGCAACATGATCCAATACACAATCGCGGTTGCAACGCCACAACCCACACCGCCTAGCTCTGGTGCGCCAAATTTCCCGTAAACGAAAATCCAGTTGAGAGGAATATTGAGCAATAACCCAATAAAACCAATCACCATCGCAGGTTTGGTCAGTGACATACCATCGGTAAAACTGCGCAGTGCCTGAAACAGTAAGTAAGCGGGGACCGCAAAAATGACGGCGTGCATATAACCGACGGTTTTGGTCGCCATTGCCTCTTCTACATCCATAAACCGAATGATGAATTGAGTTTGAAAGAGTACCGCAATGATCGGGATCGAAACCAATAACGCGAGGATCAACCCCTGATGAACTTCGAACGGAATCTTGTGTTGGCGACCTGCGCCATTGAGCTGGGCAACGACCGGCACTAAAGCCATCAGCAAACCCACGCCAAACAAAATGGAAGGTAGCCAAATACTGGCTGCGATCGATACCGCGGCCATGTCTATCGCACTGACACCACCCGCCATGATGGTATCGACAAAGCCCATACCCGTTTGCGCGACTGAGGCAATCAGTACGGGTGTCGCGAGTTTAATTAAATTTGATGCTTCTTTTTTGTAACGATGCACAGAGTTCTCCAAAGAGGGACAAGCAAAGAGGAGCCTAAACAGTGAGTCGCGGGATACTCAACTTATGGCAATGGATGGCATGATAATGAAATGTCGCATTAAGCTCCACGAAAAACTGATTTAAATCACAGATTGTCGGGGGATTGATGATAATACGATGAGGACTAGAGTGGGGGCTTTTGGTTTTAAGTAGTTTGGGTATACAAGCTTGTAAAAAGAGCGCCGCGATGGGCGCTCTATACAAAATCGAATGATTAGAAAATTTGTTCATCGTCTGCATCAACATACAACTCAATGGTGTCGTGCAGCTCATCAACTGTCATGTTGAGATGGATTGCGTGACAGCAGGCTGGGCAATCATCATAAAACTCCTGACTTCCGTTCGAAGCATCTAAAGTCAAACGGATCCCGTGACCGCAATGCGGACAGGTAACTGACTTTTCCGTGAAGTTTCTCATATCTCTCTTCCTTACGTCCTTTGAGATACAGTAATACTAAGCAGGGAAGTTTCTTAAAGCGTAAAATTAAGTCTAAAGTTTGAAGGTCAACATAAAATCAACAATTAAGTTTGCCAGCTATGATCCAAGTAAAATCAATGATTAACAGTTAAAGCATTCAGTAAGACAATATCTTCTCAATCAATTTCTGTGCTTCATCCAAATAATGCCCACCAAACTGGTTATAGTGGTTTAGTACATGATAAAGGTTGTAGATATCTTTTCGTTCTTCATAACCCCAATCGAGTGGCCACACGCTTTCATAGCCTTGGAAGAACTCAGGTTGAAAACCACCAAACCATTCAGCGAGAGCAATATCACACTCGCGATCTCCCCAATAACAAGCAGGGTCAAAGCACAAGGGGCCATTAACGGTGTTGGCGACATTGCCAAACCAGAGATCACCATGCAGTAGAGAAGGGCGCGGAGAGTGGTTGGTCAGACGAGTTTTGACCATCTCAACAAACTCATTGATGTTGGTGAGGTTGACCCCTTTTTCTTGCATTAGCTGTAGTTGCCAACCGATACGCTGTTCTGCAAAAAATAATGCCCACTTTTTGTGCCAAGGGTTAGGTTGAACTGTCGCTCCAATGTAATTATCGATATCGAAGCCAAACTCTTTTTGCTCTCCCCAGCGATGCAGGTTGGCCAGTTGCACCCCAAACTCGTAACTTCGTTCAGCGTCATCTAATGGCTTGGTCGCTAAATAGTTAAGCACCAGATAAGCATGCGTTTTGCTGGTGCCGTG
Organism: Vibrio sp. R-1; assembly: GCF_035615595.1. Classification (NCBI taxonomy): domain Bacteria; kingdom Pseudomonadati; phylum Pseudomonadota; class Gammaproteobacteria; order Vibrionales; family Vibrionaceae; genus Vibrio; species Vibrio sp. R-1. The sequence continues at coordinate 19,417 of NZ_WPDC01000049.1, forward strand.
CAGAATGTACTCGGGTACTTGAACGGTGTTGGACTCGCGCATCACACGCAAGTTTTCCACCTCGGCGGTAAATTTGGTCAGATACTCGCGTTGGTTTGTTTTCACAAAATAACGATCTATTCCATCACTAACCATAAAGCATTCATTAATGTCACCCCCATGCACTTTTTCTTTTTCAACGAGGTGAAAATCTTTGCCCAACTGCTCGGACAATTGTTGAATAATTGCTGGCCACATAATTCAAGCTCTCGGTTATTGATCTGCATACTGGCTATAACTTGAATCTACAGTGGTGTTGGCTAGGTTCGTTCATCCCAATCACAGTGTTTATCTATGCTCATGGAGATGAACTCACTTGCCGCCTACCTGTAACTCCAAGTCGTTTGGGTATAGTTTATGCCAAGCGTTCCAATATGAAAGTTTATGAGTGCACATAAATCTAACTTGAGTAAAAATTGCAGAAGTAGAAACACCTAAGTGTGATTTAACTCATAAAATCATTATGTTCACTCCCATAATATCGTGCGCAGTGTGCGTCATGAGATGGCACTGCAAACAATTTTTCGAATAATGGGATAAAACTCATCTCAGTCAGTCAGTTTTAGCTCATAATTAAGCCGTACTAAGCGAAATAATCGAACTCTTGGTGGAAAGTGCAGCAACTAGCATTTGCCATCTGTGAAAATAGCCATTCATGTCTTAGTATTAAACAAGATACAAACTAACTGGCGAACAGCAGCAGTAAAGCGGAGAAAGAATGTGGTTGTAGAAACCGATGGATATCTGGCCCTGATTGAGCATCTGTCATTCAATATGGATGTCTTCACTCAGGAAGGGGATACGGGAACTGAAAGTGTTGAAGATGTCATCACAGATATGGTGGCAAGCAACATCATGTCTATTTTTGAACAAAACCCTGAGCTTCATTCTAGTGTTCGCTTCCAATTACTGAAAGAAGCCGATTCGGTGGTCGAAGACTTAGGCGAAGTGTTAGCGGGGGTTTGGTATCGCCCCGCGACTAATGAGCAGATCGCCTTTTTGGATGAATACATCGCCCTAGTGAAAAACTTGTTTGACTCAGCCGTTGCGAAATACGACTAACCCCATTCATTAGTTTGACAACAAAGGCGGATTCTCAATCCGCCTAAAATGCCAAAATTTTGAAGCCCAGTAAGGGTTATCCATTCTCGAAATAATCACGCCTTTCGACGTTGAAGCGTGCATAAACTGCTTATCCCCTAAATAGACACCGACGTGAATATTGGTGCGAGATGTCTTAAAAAATACCAGATCCCCATATTGAGCATGTTCATACGCGATTTTCTGACCCGTTTGCGCTTGAGACTGTGTGGTGCGCGGTAAATCTCGTTGCCATGCGTCGCGGTAAGCAATTTGTACAAAAGCTGAACAATCAATGCCGTTTTTGCTATTCCCGCCTAAACGATAGGGCACGCCGCGCCACTCTGTGAATACGCTCGAAAAGTTCGCCAATGCTAGGTTACTCGAATTCGGTTCGGATACAGAAGTATCAGGCTCGGAAGGCGGAGTGGCTGTACACCCGACAAGGAATCCTAGAATAAGCAGAGAAAACGTTTGCTTGACCGTCAACATGAGTCACCTTATTGACAAAAAAATGAAATAAAACTGAAACAGCCACTACCTACCATGGCGTCGACTCTCAAACCTAAGACGCATTTACATGGCTTTGACAAAAAATTTATCCTTAACCCAAACACTCGGTGCGGTGTTTCTATGCATAACCATACTGATGATTAGCTTATCTGTCACCAGTTTACGTGGCATAGAGCGGGTTGGCGCTCAGTTTAATCAACTGTCTGAACAAGCTTTGCCCTTTGCGCTCAATAATGCAGCGTTAACGCAAAATTTTCTCGAACAAGTGAAGTACCTAGGTTATGGCACTCGTAGCCAATCTGAGCAAGAGCTCAATCAAGTGCTCAATGAATGGCAAAAGCTGGATGCTCAAGCGGGAGATGAAGTAACAAGATTGCAGCAGAACGTACAATTGCTCTCTAGCGCTGAAGCGGTTCAACAAGCCGAGCAGTTACAGCGAGAGATCCTTCATTTTCAACAGTTAGCCCAATCGATTCTCAAACTTCAACAACTGCAATTGAGTAAAACAGCGCAAATCAGTGAGCAAGCGAAACAATTTCGTTATGGCTTGAGTTCAATCGGACCTGAAATGGGCCGTATCGCCTCGTTTTTAGCGGTGGATAACCCAGAAGCCATGGATGCAGCGAACCGATTTACCGCCAGTGCTAGCGCAATGGAAAGTGCTTTTTTATTGCTGTTTATCGAAGAAGAGATGTCAGCAGCGCAAAAATACCGCCAAGAGTTAAAAAATCGGGTAGCGGGATTGGAACTGGCGTTTGATGACTTCAAAGAGTGGTACCCAGAAATTAAAGATTACGCGAGCTTAACAGCCCCCTATGAAATGGTGTTAGCCGGCTTTCAAGCGCAAGCCGTGATAGAGCAGATCATTAATAAACTGGAAGACGCGCAACAACAAAATAAGGATTTTGCAAGCGCTGCTGAGGTTGCGCAGCAACTTGTCACGCAGCTCAATCAGTGGTCAACATTGGCTCAACAACACATTGTGCAGGGTAAGCAAGAGGTAACATCAACCATTTCTGCTGTCACCCTAACACAGCAAATCAGCGGCACTCTCTTGGTGCTGGCGATTTTGGCGGTGTGGTTTGGCTTGCGCCGTTGGATAGGGCGAGCGCTGAACAATATCACTCGTCATCTCGCGCAGTTAACACAACATAAGCTTAACCACAGATTAGATTTAGTCGGGCCGCAAGATTTTCAAAATGTCGCAGCGCAACTCAATCAAGTGATCGTATCAACGCATGAGTCACTCGCATTAGTCACGCGCAACTGCGAAACGCTCTACCAAACGGCTGAGCTGAGTCATGGTTCCGCAGAGCAATCAAACCAAAGCTTAGCGGCGCAAAATCAAGCCTTGTTGACCATGGCTGCAACCATTAATCAACTGGACGCATCAATTCGCGAAATCGCCGGAGTGAGTCACGATTCGTACACGGATTCTGTGGAAGCGGCGGAACATTCCGCGCAAGGTGTGAAAGTGATAGGGCAGAATCAACAGCGTTTACAAGCATTAGAAACCACCTTAGCGGTTAATGATGCGGCGATGTCTGAACTCAATCAGCGCGTAACCAGTATTCGTGAGATGGTGGATATGATCAGTGGCATTGCCGATAGCACCAATTTGTTAGCTCTGAATGCGGCGATTGAAGCCGCACGAGCCGGAGAGCAAGGACGCGGTTTTGCCGTAGTGGCTGACGAAGTTCGAAAATTGGCCAGTGATACCAGTAAACAGACCACCAATATTCGTGACATGATGAATGAGTTGGTGACTGCGGCCAGTAAATCACGCCAAGCGGTGGATGAATCGCGTAAAGAGATGGTCACCGCCCTACAATCGAGTGAAGAAGTAAAAAGTACCTTTATGCAGATTGAGCGTGCAGTGGCACATATTCGCACTCGAGTCGAGCAGATCACTCAAGCGACCGAAGAACAAAAACGAGCCACGGCGGATGTAAACAAAGCGGTAGCGCAAATTTCCGAACAAGGGCAAGAAACCAAACGTCAGTTGGATGCCATGTTGGAAAGCGCTGAACAAGTCGCAGAGATTGCCGGCCATCAACAAGCGATGTTGCATAAGTATGAGTTGAACTGATTTAACGTTCGCGAAACGGTTGAGTCAGCATTTTATCCAGCCACTGTTCTCGTGCTTGACGAAACAGTGGCAAGCCAATTTTCATTCGCTCATGGCCCATTTCTGGCTGCGCAATATAGGTATGAAACATCTTGTCCCATATCGAAAGAAAAAAGCCGAAGTTGGAGTGGGTCTCGTGAACTAAAACGGAGTGGTGGACTCGGTGCATGTCCGGTGTTACGACCAGTAAACGCAGCCACTGGTCGATTTTATAGGGCAGCTTAGCATTGCTGTGATTAAACATCGCGCTGGCATTGAGTAAAATTTCAAACACCACGACGGCCAGCGGTGATGCCCCTAATAACGTCACTGCACCGATTTTTATCCACGCAGAAATCATTATTTCGAGCGGATGAAAGCGACTGCCAGTGGTGACATCAATATCTTGATCCGCATGGTGCATGCGGTGTAGCCGCCACAACAAAGGAATACGGTGAAACAACAGGTGCTGCCAATAAATCACCGCATCCAGTAATACCACCGCAACGAAGATCGCGATGAAAGGTGGGATTTCCAACCAATACAGCAAGCCAAACTGTTGGCTTTGTGCCCATTGTGCGGCACTGAAGGCTAAAATTGGCATCAGCGCGGTGATCAAAAGGCTATTAAAGCCAACCAATCCGAGGTTATTCAGCCAGCGAACCCGCTTACTTTGTGACAAGGTTTTGCGTGGACGATTCGATTCCCACAAGGCACAAATCACTAATACAGAGAAAAAAATCGCTAAGCGGATCAGCTCAATTTGTTCACTCATTGGGTTCTCCTTGATTTGGGCCACGTCGAGAATCTTTACTGGCGCAAAAGCCCTGTGGTCAGTAAAATCGCAGCCATTTTTCCGCCAGTAGTCCGAGACATGAGAATTCACGCTTTCCATCACTTATATCAATATCGCCTAGAACGTTCAACCAAGCCATTTTTGGCGCGGGGTGGCAAGATTAAACGCTGCTTGTACTGTCTGGTTGAATTGACGCACTGCTTGTGTGCTCATCAGCCTGATATTGAAAGCCAAGTGGCGGTACTGCTGATCGTCTCTGAAAACGAAGTATTTAAACCAAGCAACACTGGGCGCTTAATAGCAGACACTGTGAAAGAGACCCATGTATATCAATGGAGTCGTACGGAGCCAAACCCAGAGATGCTCGCGTTACTCAGTAACCCTGCCTATTATCCGGTGCTGATTTTTCCCGCGGAAACGGAAGAGGACAAAACTCGTGTGTTAAGCCCAATCCCCACTGAGTTTGCAGGCAAAAAAACATTATTGGTATTGATTGATGGCAGTTGGCGTGAAGCGAAACGCATCTTTCGCAAATCTCCGTATCTTGCATCATTGCCTTTGGTATCGGTGGAGCCGGAACGCTTATCGCAATACATCATGCGTAAATCGGAAAACGAACAGCACTTGGCAACGGCAGAAGTGGCTAGCTTGGTGTTGGACATGTTCGGTGATCGACACGCCGCAATGACTTTATCGCTGTGGTTCGAGGCATTTAAAGAAACTTACTTGACCTGCAAATCGCGCAATAAGCCGAGTATTACTAAACCCGCATTGCAACGATGGATAGCACATCAACAAAACGCGAACTGCCTCTAAACTTGCGTGTGACCTTGGTCGCTTATTGTGCAATCAGTGCCATTGGCCAGATAAATAAGTGCTTTGTCACGGACTGTTGAGGGTAGCTTGTGGATAATACGCCTCACTTTTGTGTTTTTATTTTTTCCCCAAGGCTGGGATAGGAAATTGAGGAGAGAAGGCCATGTATTACGGCTTTGATGTGGGCGGAACCAAAATTGAATTTGGTGCGTTCAATGAACAGTTAGAACGCGTTGCCACGGAACGCGTCGCGACACCAACGGATGACTATGCCAAATTGGTGGAGACTATTGCCGGGTTAGTCCATAAATACGATGCGCAATTTGGCGTCGAAGGCACGGTTGGTCTGGGTATTCCGGGTATGGAAGATGCCGATAATGGCTGCGTATTGACCGTTAACGTGCCTGCAGCCAAAGGCAAACCGCTGCGTGCCGATTTGGAAACCAAGCTCGGCCGCGCAGTGAAAGTGGAAAATGATGCGAACTGTTTTACGCTCTCTGAAGCTTGGGATGATGAGCTAAAAGAAGCGGCTTCCGTGATGGGCTTGATTCTAGGTACCGGTTTTGGTGGCGGACTGGTCTACGAAGGTAAAGTGTTCTCAGGTCGTAACCACGTAGCGGGTGAAATTGGCCACATGCGCCTACCGATTGATGCTTGGTTCCATCTTGGTGAAAAAGCTCCGTTACTGGGCTGTGGCTGCGGCAATAAAGGTTGTATGGACAACTATCTCTCTGGCCGTGGTTTTGAGCTGTTGTATGAGCACTACTACGGCGAAAAGAAAAAGGCGATTGAGATCATCAACGCACAGAAAGAGGGTGAAGCCAAAGCAGTTGAGCACGTTGAGCGCTTTATGGAGCTGTTGGCGATCTGTTTCGGTAACATTTTTACCGCGAACGATCCGCATGTCGTTGTGTTAGGTGGTGGTTTGTCAAACTACGATCTGATTTATGAAGAGATGCCAAAGCGTGTGCCTAAGCATCTGCTCTCTGTTGCGAAATGCCCAAAAATCGTTAAAGCCAAACATGGCGACTCCGGCGGCGTGCGCGGAGCGGCTTTCCTCAACATTAAATAGGTTGAAGATCAACAGAATAAATTAAGGGCTTGCACTGCAAGCCCTTTTCCCCTTCCTACTTGAAGTTGCAGCGGTGTTGGCTGCGTTCATTCA
>NZ_WPDC01000050.1:0-25300 GCF_035615595.1 Vibrio sp. R-1
GCTTATATTAAAACCGCCTTCTAAGAAGGCGGATTTTTATTCAACGTGAGAACTTACTCAATCGCCAGTAGCTCGACGTCAAAGATCAGTACAGCAGAAGGTGGGATTGGGCCTGCACCATTTTTGCCATAACCCAAGTTGCTTGGGATATAAAAGCGAGTTTTTTCACCGACTACCATGAGTTGCACGCCCTCTTGCCAACCTTTGATAACTTGATTCAAACCAAAACTGATGGGTTCACCACGTTCAACCGAGCTATCAAACACCGTACCATCAAGTAACTCACCATGGTAATGCACTTTCACGCGGCTTTTGGGCCCCGGATGTTCAGTCCCCGTTCCCGCCTGCAGTACTTCGTATTGCAAACCACTATCGGTAGTGATGACGTTTTCGCGTTGTCCATTCTCAGCTAAAAACTGCTGCCCAGCAGAAAAATTGGCATCTGCCGACTTATGATTAGTCCAAGTACGGTAAATCATGAAACCTGCGAGCAAGAAAACAACTAAAGGGATAATAATTTTCGACATAAAATGTTTGACGTCCTTTAACAGCGATGACTTTCCCCGTTTAACAGTTAGCAGAGACGCGAGTCGCCAGCTTTACTTATGAGGGAATGATGAATGGCGAACATTCTAACCACGGATTATGTGATGGCAAGCAACCCATTTGTAAATTGTTGTTGATGACAGATAAAGTTTTTAGAAACATGCCGATAAACTATAAGAAGTTCAATAACTGAGTGTTTGAGATGAAATTCTGGGTGTTGTGCGTGACGTTTTTGCTAACAGGATGTGGTTCGCTGGTGACTGACCGCATGTTTAACGACAATCTGCTCGATGTTGCCCCGAAAGGCGATTTCGATGTGCGTTATCCAGAATGGGGTTACGCACCGCAAAAGAACACCAGTGTGATGCCCAATGCAATGACCCAGCCGCGTTCGGCCAGTTACGAAGATTTACGTCAGTATTTATCGAGTAACGGCATTCAGCATGAAGTGGTGCCGGGTGACTACCCGATGATTAAGTTGAACAATACCGTTCGGTTTGAAACAGGTTCAGCGAAAGTCTCTATGGCTTCCAAACAATGGTTAGACACGGTCGCTCGATTTCTCGCTACCGAGTCAGGGATTGATATTGTACTCGAAGGGCATACGGATAATACCGGTTCAGAGAAACTGAACGACAAGTTAGCCGAGCGACGGGCCAATGCTGTTAAAGCGGCTTTAGTACAGAGTCGAGTGGCACAAAATGCCATTTACACTCGTGGATTTGGTGAGAATGTTCCTGCGTGCACCAACAGTACTAAGAATGGCCGAGCATGTAACCGCCGAGTAGAGATCCGTTTTATCCTCGCGTCTAATTAAGGTTATCATTCAGTGTCTCTTTTTTGAGACTGTTCGCAGAGCAAATCGAAATATCGAAAGAGTGGAATTTCATAGCATGAGGTTCCGCTCTTTATTCTTTTCTAAGTATTAACCCTAGTGTTTTTGATGTAATTCACGTTTGTGTTGCCCACGAGTCTCCAGAGTTTGAGTTTTAAATAACAAGTGTGTATACATTTGCGCTCATAAAAATAACCTTAGAACAACAAGCCGAAATGTCAGCCTATACTCCCTCTGCTCAACAAGAAGTCCTTGTCGGCGACCATGACCAATTGGTATCAACGACGGATTTAAAAGGTGTCATCACCTACTGTAATGATACATTTTGTCGTATTGCTGGGTTCCAAGCCGATGAGCTGCTAGGAAAAAATCACAATATCGTTCGCCATGCTTCGATGCCGAAAGCGGCGTTTGCCGATATGTGGCACCACCTTAAGCAAGGGCATGCTTGGCGCGGAATCGTGAAGAATCGCACTAAATCCGGCGGGTTTTACTGGGTTGACGCCTATGTAACGCCGATTTATCAACAAGGCCAACTTACAGGTTATCAATCGGTTCGGGTAAAAGCTGAGCGAAAGTGGGTAGAGATTGCCACCAAAGCCTACCAAGCCTTATTAGCGGCTGAAAAGGCCGGTAAAAAAATCCAATTTAAGCTGCATACTTCGCTGCGTTACGCCTTGTTGCTCGGTGCATTGATGTCACCAGCATTGGCACATGGGTTTCAAGCTCCTGAACAGTGGCAATGGTTAGCCAGTCTTTTACCAGCGGGAGTATTAGGCTTGTTGTTTCGGCAAGAGCTAGTGCGTACCCCGCAACAGCTCAAACAGTGGCAAAACGAGTATGACAGTATCAGCCGTTTGATCTATTCGGGCGCTGATGCTTTTTCTGTTGCCGACTACCATCTAAAAATGGCTTCCGCTCGGATCCGTACCATTCTCGGTAGAATGATGGACTCGGCGCGTCCATTGGGTGAACTGGCCAATCAGCTGCATTTGACGACGCAAGAAGTGCATCAAGCGTTGGCGGCACAAAACAGCAACATCCAAGCCGTAACGCAAGCCACCGATGCTGTCGAGAGCGCCGCTGAGCGGGTTTCGAGCCATACTCACTCGGCTCATCAATTGATTGATCAAGTGCAAAATCATTGTGCCGAGACCAAACACAGCATCAATGTCACCCATCAGAATTTACAGCGACTGGCTACGCAAGCTGAGAGTGCTGCCTTGACGACACTAAAACTGAGCGATCAAGCGCAGCAGGTCGGGCAATTAATGACTGAAATTGGCGGGATTGCTGAGCAAACCAATTTACTGGCGCTGAATGCTGCGATTGAAGCCGCTAGAGCGGGTGAACAAGGTCGAGGGTTCGCCGTTGTGGCGGATGAAGTGCGCGCATTATCGGCTCGTACCCAGCGTGCCACACAGCAGATCCAAACCAGCATTGATACTATGTTGTCCACTATTGAAGCGTGGCGAGGGGATATCACTGCAAGTCGTGATCAAACCGAGCAGTGCGCTCAAGATGCGAATACCACGCTGCAGCAGTTGCAGGATGTAGAATGCGTAATGAGTGACATGCTGCGAGTTATCGGTGAGGTGGCGAGTGCTGCGCAACATCAACGTGAGCTCACCTGCGAGGTTAACCAACATATCCACTCTATTGCAAGTGTGGCAACGCAAAATTCCGCGGCCACCCATACCGTAGAACAGTTAGCGATGGCGATGAGCGGTAAAGTTGCAGAATTTGGAGCGCTTTCAAAGCAGTTTGCACAAAAATAGGCGCGAGGAAGGGCATAGCCGATTCTGAGCCCAAAAGAAAAAGAGAAAGAGAAAAAGACAAATGGCCACGTTATGTGGCCATTTCAGTTTCAGCGAGTGCTTGGATTTTACACGGTCGCTTTTAGCGGCTGCTCAGCGTGAAATTTCTGCTGTAAATAGGACTCCACTTCCTCAACCACACTTGTATCGTGATTTAAGCCGAGTTTGCTTCTGCGCCAGAAAATATCTTGTGCATGGCGGGCAAACTCTTTCTCACACAGATAATCGATCTCTTTTTGGTAGAGCTCACCGCTAAACGCGATGCCGAGATCTTCAATGCCTGTCACACCTGCCAAAAGTTGCGTGGTGCGGCTGCCATAGCTGCGCAACCAACGCTCAATCACTGACTCAGTAATAAAAGGAAAGGCCACCACCAGCTGGTTTTTTAAGGCTGCATAGTCAAAGTTTTCACCACCTGGCAGAGGAGCATCCGCTGTCCAAGGGGCTTTCATTTTCGGGAAGAAAGGAGCGAGATGTTTCATCGCCGCTTCGCCTAGTTTGCGATACGTCGTGAGTTTGCCACCAAAAATGGACAGCAGCGGCGCTTCATCAGCTTGTTGATCCAGAGACAGTGTATAGTCACGAGTAATGGCCTGTGGCGAGTTCGATTCGTCATCACACAATGGGCGTACACCACTGAATTCAGCAATGATGTCTGAACGCGCGATTTCGCGCATAAAATGTTTGTTCACAATCGAAATTAAATAATCACGCTCAGCATCGGTAATCGCCACTTTTCTTGGGTCGCCTTTGTATTCGACATCGGTTGTGCCAATCATCGAGTAGGCATCAAGATAAGGGATGACGAAGACAATGCGCTTATCTTCATTTTGCAGAATATACGCCTGCGGCTCATCGTGAATGCGCGGCACGATAATGTGTGAACCTTGGATTAAACGAATGCCGTAAGGGGAGGTGACGTGAGCATTCTCGTTTAAAAACTGCTTTACCCAAGGGCCTGCGGCATTCACAAGTGCATGACTACGGCGCTCAAAGCGTTGTTGAGTCTGCTCATCCAGTAGAGTCACATGCCACAAATCGCCGATACGCTCAGCTTTTTCGACGGTGCAGTAGTTCAACACTTCTGCACCTTGTTCTTGAGCTTGCATGGCGTTGAGGATAACTAAACGAGCATCATCAACCCAGCAATCGGAATACTCAAAACCAATCTGCATTTCAGGTTTAGTCACGCTGCCCGCTTTTAAGTTGACTTTGTGACTTGCAGGAAGGGAAGTGCGTTTGCCCAAATTATCATAAAGAAACAGACCAGCGCGGATCATCCATGCTGGGCGTAAGAAAGGACGATGTGGCAAACGAAAACGCATCGGCGTTACGATGTGCGGTGCTTTTTTCAAAAGCACTTCGCGTTCCGCCAGTGCTTCACTGACTAAGCGAAATTCATAATGTTCTAAATAGCGCAAACCACCGTGTACCAGTTTTGAGCTGGCAGAAGAGGTTGCACTGGCAAAATCTTTGGCATCGTATAAGCCAACTTTTAATCCCCGCCCTGTGGCATCTGCGGCAATGCCAGCGCCATTAATGCCACCGCCAACAATAATCAAATCGAGCACTTCATCTTGGGTAAAACGTGTTGAGCGAGCATTCATTTTCTATCTCCGCGCTTAATTGTTTTCGTTTTTGTTCTTTAATGTTCGTATGAAAGCATTAAAACATAGGAATGCGCAATATTTCTACTATGAATTTTGATCTTGATCATAAATGAATGAGGGAAATGGGTGTAATGAGCGCTCGAATATTCCATTTTTACTGGAGCCGCATGTGTGTGGCTGCTGCACCAATCCGTTTGGGGATGGGATGAAACGTGATGATTTCTCGAATAGGTAACGTTCCCGAAAAAGTAAAGAGAAACTTACTATAGAGATCACAATCTTTATTTAAGCTCACAGAAATGAGCAATTCCTGACCTGAACTCGAATATGGCAGTTTTCCCACTTGAACGCTTTGGTTAGACTCAGCTCAAACCACATTTTGAGGAGTGATTCTATGTCAAGAGTATGGCTGACAGGCGATGCGGTGGTCGATCTGATCCCAGATGGGCAACAGCATTATTTAAAGTGTCCGGGTGGTGCACCCGCTAATGTTGCCGTCGCGATCGCCCGTTTATCCGGTCGCAGTGCTTTTTTTGGTCGAGTCGGGAACGATCCCTTTGGCCGATTTATGCAACAGACATTCACTGACGAGCAAGTGGATTGCCAGCACTTGTATTTCGACCCCGTACATCGAACTTCCACTGTGGTCGTTGACCTTGATGAGCATGGAGAGCGCAGTTTTACCTTTATGGTGAAACCGAGCGCAGATCAATTCCTGCAACTCAGTGATATTCCCTCTTTTCAAAAAGGGGAGTGGTTGCATGTCTGTTCGATTGCTTTGGCCAATGAACCGAGCCGCAGCTCGACCTTTGCCGCAATTGCGCAAATGAAAGAGGTGGGCGGATATGTCAGCTTTGATCCTAATTTGCGTGAAGAAGTATGGTCAGAGCCGCAAGAGTTACAGGCCACTGTCATGTGTGCCGTTCGTTTGGCGGATGTGGTGAAGTTTTCGGAGGAGGAATTACAGTTTCTAACCGGGACTCAGTCGATTGAAGAAGGATTACAGGCGATAGCTGATTTCCAGATCCCTCTTGTCGTGGTGACATTAGGCGCGAAAGGGGCGCTGGTGGTCACGCCAAACTCGCGGCAAATTGTGTCGGGCAAGGCAGTCAAACCGATTGATACAACGGGCGCGGGAGATGCGTTTGTTGGCGGCTTGCTCTATCGATTATCCGTGGCGCAAGATTGGCATAACCAAGCCACGATTTTAGATGCCGTCAAATGGGCTAATGGCTGTGGTGCTTTAGCGACCACACAGAAAGGAGCCATGACCGCACTTCCGAATCAAGCGGCGCTGTATGCCTTTTTAGAATGAAATATGGCCAGAGTGAAGATTGACTCTGGCCATATTTACTCTGGGGGATATATCTCTATGAGATATATCCCCTTGCAACTTGAAGCGGCATATCTGCCACGCTAAGTTGTTTATTCAAGGCTGCACATTCACTTCTCGGTTAAATGGCGCAGATGCGGGAGCCATGTAGTACAGCTTTGCGTCTACGCTCGCGCCATGCAATGAAATACCGCTAGCATCCTGTGGGGTAAAGATGCGGCTGGTCATCACATGTTCGCCTTGATTGATGAAAATCTCTAATGAGGATTGATCAGCCAAGATGCGCAGCTCAACCGTTGGGCTATCGAGCTTCAGCTCCCGAATGGTGTCCCCTTGGCGAATTTGAGTCGCAGAGCGATCGAGGCGTAATAGTTGATTTTCTGCATCTAACGTTAGCGTGACGCGATACTGCGCATTTTGCATCAAGCGTAGCTCACATCCCCAAGGCAGAGTCACTTGCAGATCAAAGCTTTTAGCCTCTAGCTCAGTGACGGTGTCACTCAAAAGCAAGGTGTGCGGTTCACTTCGCAGTGTGTCGAGTTCACGCAATGGGTGCTGATAAATCTTGCCTTCACGCCACTCTAGTTCACGGAGTGCGGTCAGTTGATGAATCCAGCCTTGGTCACAGCTAGGGTGCTGCGTTTCATCGGGTAGACCCATCCAGCCACACAATACTCGCCGTCCATCGGCAGTTTGCGCGGTTTGCGGTGCATAAAAATCAAAGCCTTCATCCAGTGGCCAACCCTGCAGTAACGCTATTTCGCCTTGTGCATTCTGGGTCGCTCGAAAGATCCGATTTTGATGTTCAATAGTGTGATGAGGATTCGCCGATGCGATGCCTTGTGGCCCGAACACAAAAAACGCTTCACCTTGCAGTTCAAACCAGTCAGGACACTCCCACATATACCCGTAATCGCCGAGTTCATCGCCATAGAGCTTATCGAAATGCCAATGGAGTAAGTCATCTGAGTGGTAGACCGCCAGTCGCCCTTGATGAGCGAGCGTTTGCGCGCCAAGTAACATGTGCCACTTTCCTTGGGTGTAAATCACTTTAGGATCGCGGATATGTTCGGTCACGCCTTCAGGTAAACACCGAATCACAGGCCCTAACTTTTCAAACTCACCATTGGCGTTCATGCGCGCGGCGCACTGCATGGTTTGGCGTTGGCGCTCTACGCCTAAACGCGTATTACCAGTATAGAAAAGCCATAAATCTTGTTGATGGCTGACCGCATGACCTGAGAATACCCCGTGGCTATCAAACCAATCCGAAGGTGTCAGGGCGACCGACTGCCACTGCCAATCGACTAAATCGAGGCTCTTAAGATGCACCCAGTATTTATCTTTGTGTTCGCAAGCGAAAGGATGCCATTGATAAAAGAGGTGGTATTCCCCTTGATGATAAATAAAGCCGTTGGGGTCGTTGAGTAAGCCCTGTGGTGGTGAGATATGCCACTGAGGCCGATAAGGGCAGTCTAAGGCTGTTTGATAAGGGAGCGTTGCCCGCTTTTGGCGCTCGGCAATCGCTTTACCTATCGCGGCGAGTTGCTGATCGGACACTTCAGCAGTGCGTTGGACAGAGAGTTGCCACTCTCCAAGTACCGATTGCAAACTCACATCATCAGGAAGGTGAGGGGCATGCAGGGGATGTTTCAGTGCCAAAACCACTTGCCCCTGTGGAGCTAAAATGCGCGTGACATTGTTTATTCCACCCGCGAGTTCGAGCAGCGTATCTAATAACATGGACTTACCTAACCACTAAATTCGGGAACGTTCTCAATTTAGCGCCGCAAAATCGGTAAAGCAAGTGTTTCATGGTTAGACTGGGCAAGTCTCACGTTGAATGTTTTGGAAGGTCAGTACCACTTTACTCATCTCTTGTCCGCGTCCGGCGATGCGTTCTAATAGCATTTTCGCGGCATTTTCTCCTGCCTTATCAAAGGCATAGTTAAAAGTGGAGAGTGGGGGATTGCTGACATAAGCCAACTCATCATTACCGACACCGAGCAGTTTGACTTGCTGTCCAACGTGAACCCCAAGCTCTTGCAAGGCTTTAATGGCGCCAACCGCTAGCCTGTCGGTGGCACAGAAAAGGCCATCGAGCTGTGGATAGTCAAGGTAGGCTTGTTTTGCCATTTGGTAGCCCGATTCTATTGAAAAATTACCGCGCGCATGAAACAGCAACGTTTGTTGATGGAACCCCAGAGCTTGCTGCAAGCCTTGTGAACGCAGCACATCAACCGCAATGTCATCACTTTGTACCCCAATGAAACCGATCTGTTTGCAGCCTGCTTTGACTAAGCGTTGTCCTGCTTCGAAGCCGACACGGTGATCGTCATGCACAATACTGGGAATGTTATACAAAGAGCCATCTTGGCCAACCAAAACCACAGGTACCGCCGAGTGCTGAATCGCATGAATCAGCGGCTGATCAAGGTGAGTGGCATAAAACACAATACCTTCTACACGCTTTTGATTAAATATCTGAATATATTCAATTTCCTTTGCATGGACTTGATGAGTATTGGCCAGTAAAACATGTTTACCTGCTTGCTCAAAAATAGCGGTAAGTCCATCCACGCCTTGCGCTGTTGCGTGAGAGGAGACGCGCGGCACAATTACGCCAATTAAGTTGGTTTTTTGTGATTTGAGGTCTTTAGCGACTTGATTGACCATATAGCCACACTGCTCAACCGCCTTTAACACTTTGATTTTTGTAGACTCTTTCACGCCATATTCATCATTAATGACGCGTGAGACGGTGGACTTAGAGACACCCGCTAAGCGGGCGACATCATGCAAACTGGCCATAACGTATCCTGTAGGCTCAAAAACTGGGATGGATTGCAGAAATCAGTACAGCAATCAAACGAATGATCGGATTTTAACCCCGTTCTAAGGTTTATCCTCACGAAATTTGGCGATCCTATTCACATTTTCACTGTGTTGATTTTGACCATCACTTCGAAACAGACAAGAATCAGCTTTGCAAACGTTCCCAAAATTAATATCGAAACCAAAGAATCATTCAATTACACAACAACATCCCAACGACTTGGATCAGCAGGTAATACAATTCAAGTTGAAAGGGGATTACTACCGGGGTGAGTTATGGACTATCCAGTCATAGCAAAACAACTTCTTGAGAGCTTGGGTGGCAAAAGTAATATCCAAGCACTCGCGCACTGCGCGACTCGTTTACGTTTAGTGCTTAACGATGAAACGCAAATTAATGAGAGCGCCATTGAATCACTGCAAGGTGTCAAAGGACAATTTAAGGTCGCCGGGCAGTATCAAATCATTTTCGGCTCAGGCATTGTCAACCAAGTCTATGCTGAGATGGCGACATTGACCGGTTTGGTTGAGATGTCAACCAATGATGTCGCTTCCGTGGGTGCCGAAAAGCAGAATTGGGTACAGCGCGCAGTAAAGGGATTGTCCGATATTTTTGTCCCTATCATCCCCGCGATTGTGGCCGGTGGTTTATTGATGGGACTGTTCAACGTATTGACTGCACCGGGACTGTTTATTGAAGGCCAATCTTTGATTGATGCCAATCCGGGATTGGCTGATCTCGCGAGCATGATCAACACCTTCGCGAATGCCCCTTTTGTTTATTTGCCTGTATTGTTGGCTTTTTCTGCCTCGCGCAAGTTTGGCGGCAACCCCTTTTTGGGCGCTGCGCTGGGTATGCTGATGGTGCATCCCGATCTCTTGAACGGCTGGGGTTTTGGCAGTGCATCCGTATCTGGCACCGTTCCAACTTGGAATATTCTCGGTTTTGAAATCGAAAAAGTCGGTTATCAAGGCTCGGTATTGCCCGTGCTGGTTTCCGCTTACATTCTGGCCAAAATTGAAAATGGCTTACGCAAAATCGTACCTTCTGTACTGGATAACTTGCTTACCCCCATGCTGGCGATTTTTATCACGGGTTTTCTGACCTTTACTTTGGTCGGACCGTTAACGCGTGATGTCGGTTTCATGTTGGGAGATGCACTGAACTGGCTGTACGACTCGGCAGGATTTGTTGGTGGTGCACTGTTTGGCTTTATCTATGCTCCTTTTGTGATCACCGGAATGCACCATAGCTTTATTGCGATAGAAACTCAGCTACTTGCTGATATCGTGACCACGGGCGGCACCTTTATTTTCCCTATCGCTGCGATGTCTAACATTGCGCAGGGCGCCGCGGCTTTAGCTGTGGGTGTGATGACGAAAGAGACCAAACTCAAAGGGGTCGCGATTCCTTCGGGTGTGACCGCACTGCTGGGGATCACTGAACCTGCCATGTTTGGCGTGAATTTGAAATTGCGTTATCCGTTTATTGCTGCCATCTGTGGTGCGGCTTTAGCCAGTGCTTTCATCACCTTATTCAATGTAAAAGCCCAAGCGCTAGGCGCGGCTGGTTTGCCAGGGATCATTTCGATTAATCCACAGCAAATTGGTTACTACATCATGGGTATGGCGATCTCATTTGTGGCCGCCTTTGCGTTGACTGTCCTGCTTGCGATGCGTGAAAAAACCAAACAAGCGGCTCAGGTAACAGCGTAACTGCCTCCCCCTATATTGGCTACGCAGCCCACTCTTTGAGTGGGCTTTTTTGATAGTTCAATACCAAGGTGAATCTCTGGAAGATAGAAAAACAAAAGGAGCGCTTTGGCGCTCCTTAGTTATCTTTTTGCCTTTCAAACACGAATGTGCATGAGGGCTAGGTTTACTTACTTAGCAAATACGTCTTTGAAATCACGCTTCAGAATTGGGTCGCGACGGGCTTTTTTGATCTGCTTAACCATGTCTTTCACACAGTTGTGTAGCACTTGATCAAGCAATTGAGCGCGGTACGCGTCTTTGTCTTCTTCGCTCATGTCTTTAGGAAGGTTCAGAGTTGGGAACTCTTCCATCACATTCAGGCCAGCAAAGGCTTGGCTTACTGAAATTAGCGCGTGGAACTGTTCAAAGTTATCCAGAATGTTTTGCGCGCTCGCTGGCAGTGAATCCCATGCTTCACGAACCACTTCTTCAGAAACTTCATGGATTGAAGTCACCATATGGAACATCGCTTCAGGCACCTGATCAAACTCTAGAACCTGACGCAGTTCAGGAGAGATGGATTCGAGATCCACTTTTGGTGTTTCGGTTTGGTTTGTCTCAGACATGGAAAATTCTCATTAGAGTAAAAAACGCCATGCTAAAAACTTATCCCAAAATGTCAATACAACAGCGATAAATTGCCGTTTAGAGCACGTTTAACGTTGCTTTTGTCACCAATGCCTTCTTTTATTCTGTCACTTAGCATGGCGGGAGAGCTTAAGGATCTCCATTTTCTTTTCAGAATCTTTTCTTGTGGCGTTGAGTGCCTGAAATTTTAAATCCACCGATTCGGTCTAGAGTAATAAGTACAGTGAATGATTGGTTTGGATTGATTTATGGAAGCCGCTTTTAGCGAATGGCTCACCTTGCATAGCAGCTCACCCTTTTGGGTGTTTCTTGGCATCGTTGTGCTTTCTTATTTATTAGAAGATGTCGCGATCGTTACGGCGGCGGGGCTCGCCAGTCAACAGCTCACGCCTATGCCTTTCGCTTTGCTGGCGATATTTATCGGCATCGCCACTGGAGATATTGCGCTTTATTACCTTGGGCGATACAGCCGTTATTTTCGGGCAGTGCGTTATCGATTATTGACCAATCCTTATTTTCGACAGGTTCGTCGCCGCTTATTAGCCAGACCTTTCATTAACCTGTTTACGATTCGTTTTATTCCGGGGCTTCGCACGGTCGGCTATACGTTAAGTGGCTATGTCGATTTACCGCTACGGTTATTTACGGCTGCGGTATTGATGGCAACCGCTTTGTGGACGGCGATCGTGTTTTTCGCCATCTATCAATTAGGCAGTCAGGCTTGGTTTCAGGCCAGTGAATACCGCTGGTGGTGGCTGTGCCTATTGGTTGTGTTGTTACTCGTTTTTAATCGCGTCTTCAGTGCCAAAATGATTAAGGAAATCGCATGACGGTTTTTTCTCCCGTGGCATGTATTGCCGAGCATAAAGTGAATGCGGGTATGCCTCTTTTAGTTGAGGCCGCCAACGAACGGGCGATTTCGCCTTTTGAATTTCTGCCTAGCTGGTTTTGTTACGCGCCTGTGGTAGTGCAAAGTTTGCTGCTGGGGCTTTATTACCGTGATTTACGTCTGCCTTTGGTGGCGAATCCCACCATTTATTTAAGCGGTATGGTCGGTGAGTCCAAGCACGATATTTTGAGCCTAGCTGGCGACCAAGCGCGGCGCTGGATCTCGCCGTTTATCACTTGCACGGTGAACGATCTGCCGCTCACCGAACAGGTAAAGACCATTGAACAACGTTTACATGACGCAGATTTGCGCTTTCCTTTAGTGGCTAAGCCCGATCTCGGTTGCCGTGGTGTGGGGGTAAAACTCATCCAATCTCAGGAACAACTGAGTGAGTATCTCCGCCGTTTTCCTGTCCAAGCGCGTTTTCTTTTGCAGCAAAAAGCGCCATATAGCGCTGAAGCGGGGATTTTCTACGTGCGTTTTCCCGGTGACGCACAGGGGCAAATCATCTCAATGACCTTGAAATACGCTCCGAGTGTGATGGGGGATGGTGTGCGTACACTTCGTGAATTGATCCACGCTTGCCCGCGAGCTGGACAACTGGCGCACCTCTATTTACCACGCCACCCTGACAAGCTCGACTGGGTAGTTCCGGACAAACAAGAGTTCCAATTAGCGTTTGCGGGCAGTCATAGCCGAGGTTCGATTTTTCGCAATGGCAATCGCTATATCACGCCTGCTTTAGTCGAAAAACTGGATGCGATATTTGACGATTTCCCCGGTTTTCACTATGGGCGACTCGATGTGAAATTTAGCCATATTGATGCGCTCATGCGTGGTGACGCGTTCACCATTCTTGAGGTCAATGGCGCGAGCAGCGAAGCGACGCATATATGGGATCGCGAAACGCGGCTCGGTGAAATCTTCACTACGTTACTTAAGCAATATCGGATTTTGTACGCGATTGGCGCTGAGCAGAAAAAGCGAGGCCACAAACCGCCAAGTTTGCACGCTTTATTACGCGCTTGGCGGCAGGAAAAACAATTGATCCAGCACTATCCAGAGACAGATTAGCGGAACGCATGAGCGCCGAATGCTCTGGAATAACCATAACCAGATATTACAAAGACCGGATATTGAATAAGACATTGAAGGGGATTTTATGCTTGCTGTGACAACCTTAGCGCAACCATACCGATACTCAGCCGCCATTCATGGCTGTTTGGAGACACTAGAACAAGGGCGCGATTTTTTAAACACGATTGGAGACGATCACTATACCTACGTGGCGAAACCGCATGTGAGCAGCAGTATTGGCCAGCATTTTCGCCATTGGTTAGACATTTTCCATGCGCTGTGCTCTGCGCCAAACACCGTCGATTACAACCAGCGTCGACGTGGGCATCCGGTTGAGTTATCCCGCCAAGTAGCACTCAAGGAGATTGAATCGCTCATCGCATGGTTAGAGTCTGATTTACTACAGTCACCTCAAATGGCTATTGATGTGGTGATGGAAGTGTCTTTATCGCAAACCGAAAGCTGCACCTTTCATTCAACCTTAGAGCGTGAATTGGCCTTCGCTGCGCTGCATGCGAATCACCATTTTGCGATGGCAAAAGTGGTGACCAGTTTACTGAATGTGCAAACACCGAGTGATTTTGGTTTAGCGCCTGCGACTGCCACTTTTTTACGAGGCAATGCCTAATGTGCTCCGTCACTTGGTCTTTGAGTGACACCGGTTATCAGGTGTTTTTCAATCGCGATGAGCAGAAGAGTCGAGCTTTAGCGCTGCCTCCAGCCATCTATGATCGACAAGGAGTTTCAGTCATGATGCCGCTCGATCCGCAAGGTCAGGGCAGTTGGATTAGCCTTAATGAGTTCGGCTTATCGCTGTGTCTGCTCAATAACTATCAAGGCCGAGTGCCAGATGGGACGCTGATCAGCCGCGGATTGTTGCTCAAATCCCTTGCGGGAGCCTCTTCGATTGAACAAATCACGCTTGCGTTTGAAAAACTGGCGTTGTCTCGTTTTGCTCCCTTCACTCTGCTGGCTTTTGACCCTCTGCTCATCCAGCAACGCGGTGAAGTGATGGCTTATGCATGGGATGGTGAACAATTTTGCTCAGGCGTGACTTCATCACCCCTTTTTTCATCCGGTGTTG
The DNA here is from genome assembly GCF_035615595.1 of Vibrio sp. R-1. Classification (NCBI taxonomy): domain Bacteria; kingdom Pseudomonadati; phylum Pseudomonadota; class Gammaproteobacteria; order Vibrionales; family Vibrionaceae; genus Vibrio; species Vibrio sp. R-1. Next base: position 14,370 of record NZ_WPDC01000050.1, read on the forward strand.
CACTTGCAGAAGTGCAGCGCTATCGCACACAGGTCTATCAGCACCTCACTGCCGATGGGGTGACACCGGAAAAGTTGTTGGCGTTTCACTGCCATCAACATCCACAGTGGTCGCATCTTTCGGTGGCGATGCAGCGAGACGATGCCCATACCGTGAGTTTTACTCACATCAAGGTCAGTGATGGACAACTGGGAATGAGTTATTTCTCTGGTCGCCCAACGCAACTGACAGAGCAGATATTGCATCAGCCGCAATATCCATTTCCTCAAATAATATCTTTGGTTTCTTAAGGAGTTCGTAATGAAATATTGGTTTGGTTTAATCCTGTTCTTTTTCAGTACATTCACCATGGCGCAAGATCCGATTTACACTGGCACGTTCAGCAATAAAGCGCTGGATGGGTATGACACGGTCGCTTATTTCACCGAAGGCAAACCCGTTAAAGGGGCTGCGCAGTTTAAAACTGAGTACCAAGGTGCCGAGTGGTTGTTTGCCTCTCAACAAAACCTCGACGCGTTTTTAGCTGACCCTGAAAAATACGCGCCGCAATATGGTGGCTACTGTGCATGGGCGGTATCTGAGAAGAAGGATTTCGCGCCTGGTGATCCGCAATACTGGGCCATCGAAGACGGTAAGCTTTATCTGAACTACAACAATAAGATTAAAGGATTGTGGGATAAAGATCGGACGCATCATATCGCTCAGGGCGACCAAAATTGGCCTGCGCTGATTGGGACAAGCGAATGATGCAAACCCAGCCATTTCGGCTGCCGCGCTTCACCCCATTTGGGGTGATAGAAAAGGGGGTAGAGTTAGCGACAGGGCTTAGTCAGCTAGAGCGCTATTACCAACAAAGGCCAAACACGCGTGATGGTTTTGAGTTTATGCGTTACACCCTTGAAGCGCTCAATGTGCATTACCAAGTGGATAGAGGCCGTGTTGAACAGATCCCCACAAAAGGGCCGGTAGTGATCGTAGCTAACCATCCGCTTGGTGCCATCGAAGGGGTGATTTTGGCCGATTTGGTTGGGCAAGTACGCAAAGATGTCAAAGTGCTTGCCAATCAACTGCTTAAACGCTTACCTGAAATTGAACCACTGTTCATTGGTGTGGATGTGTTTAATGGCGCGCAGGCGAGTAAAACCAATGCCAGAGGTATTCGAGAAGCACACCGACATTTAGCGGAAGGTGGCGTACTGATCGTATTTCCCGCCGGTGAAGTTTCGACACCGCAAAAAGAAACCGGACAGTTGAGTGATATCGACTGGAGTCAATCCGTTGCAAAATTCATTCAACGTAGCCAAGCGACATGCGTGCCGATTTACATTCATGGTCGTAACAGCGCGTGGTTTTATCGCGCTGGAAAAATTCATCCGCTCTTGCGCACCGCCATGTTGGGTCGAGAGCTTTTGAATAAAAGCGCGAGCACCATTTCCCTTTGCATTGGTCAGCCGATTCCTTATGCGGAATTAAAAGAGTTCACCAAAGATGAAGATGTGGTCAATTACTTGCGGCTCAATACCTATTTGATGAGCCCGCATGGCCAAGCTGAACCGGCAAAAGTCTCTTTTACGATTCCGGTGATTGATCCTGTACCTAAAGCAGCTCTCCTCGCAGAGCTTGCTCAATTAGATAAGCAAGCCAAGTTATTGGAGCAGGGCGAATTCACCGTATACTGCGTACCTTCAACCCACATTCCCTGCATAATGCAAGAAATTGGTCGTGTGCGTGAAATCAGTTTCCGCGCGGTGGGGGAAGGCAGCGGACAGGCTTGCGATGTGGATGCGTATGATCACCATTATTCGCAACTGTTCGTTTGGAATCGAGAGCAGAGCGAGCTGGTTGGCGCGTATCGCATGGGCTTAGTCGATAAAATCGTCGCAGAAAGAGGGCTGCAAGGCCTCTATTCCCGTAGCTTGTTTCACTACGATCACGCTTTCTTGGCGACCTTAGAGAATGCGATTGAGCTTGGGCGCTCGGTGGTGGCTGAGCAGTATCAACGTAATCTCAACTCATTGCTTTTACTCTGGAAAGGCATTGCGCGCTTCGTAGAGCTAAACCCACATTACACCCATTTGTTTGGCCCGGTCAGTATCAGCAATGATTACAGCCCGGCGGCTCGACAATTGATGGCGGCGACGTTATCGATCCATCACTATGATCAAAATAAAGCCGCATTGGTTAACCCGTCGACACCATTACGGGTTGGGGCGGAAGTGTTCTGGCAAAAAAGCTTATTATCGGCACTTGCCAGTGTCTATTTACTCTCAAAAGTGGTTGCACGTATGGAGCAGGGCAATGGGCTGCCAGTGTTGCTGCGCCAGTATCTCGGTATGAATGGCAAGTTAGTTTGTTTTAATGTTGACCCAGCCTTCAACGATGCGTTGGATGGTTTAATTGTGGTGAATTTGAAGCAAGTGCCACTGAAAACGTTGGCTAAATACATGGGTAAAGAGGCTGCGCAGCATTACCTTTGCTCAGTGACGTAGCAAAGATAAGACAGCAAAATCCACAGAGTTTGACTATGGTGATTGAGAATAGATTCGGTCTCGTGGATTCTCTGTTTTTCTGCGGGATAGGGACAATCAAAATAAAGGTGACATCATGCTCAATAATCCCGTAGGTTGGTTTGAAATTTATGTGAATGATATGGAACGTGCAAAAACGTTTTATGAGACGGTTTTGAAGGTTTCTTTGGAAGAAATGCCTAATCCAACGTCGATGCCGATTAAAATGCTCACGTTTCCTTCCAATATGGAAAAGTACGGGGCATCCGGCGCGTTGGTCAAAATGGAAGGCATTTGCGCTGGTGGCGGCGGTACACTGATTTATTTCTCGAGCGACGACTGTGCCGTGGAACAAGAGCGAATTGTTGCAGCAGGTGGTCAAATCCATACGCCGAAAATGTCGATCGGCGAGTATGGCTTCATTACTTTAGCGGTCGATACCGAAGGTAATCTGTTTGGTTTGCATTCGATGCAGTAAATGCAGCAAGCCGCACCATCAAAATAGAAAAGAGATGGCATGTGCCATCTCTTTTGACTTTCTGTGTTCCGATTCTGTCAGGGAACCCTAACTTTAAGCCTTAGCAAACTTGTAAGTACGGTAACCCCCAATCAGGTTGCGTGCTTTAAAGCCGTTATTGACCAGTTGACGGTACGCTACGTTACCGCGTAACCCAACTTGGCAATAAATCACAATCTCTTTGTCTTTTGGCAGCTCGTTCATGCGCTGGCGCAACTGGTCAACAGGAATATTGATTGCGCCGGGCAAATAACCCATGTTTTGTAACTCCATCGGGTTACGCACATCGAGCAGCACTTGCTCATCGGTGAGGTTATCAATCTCATCAAAATGGATCGCTTTCGCATCACCTTTCATCAGGTTAGTGGCGACAAAGGCGGCTTGGTTAATCACATCTTTCGCGCTACCAAACGGTGGAGCGTAGGTCAGTTCAAGGTGCTGTAACTGCTCAACCGTCATACCTGCACGCTGCGCAACAGCCATCACGTCGATGCGTTTATCGATGCCATCTTTACCTACGGCTTGTGCGCCGAAGATTTTGCCTGTCTGCGGATCAAACAACATCTTGAACGACACCACTTCCGCCCCCGGATAGTAGCTCGCATGGCTTGCGGTGTGCACATACACTTTTTCGTAAGCAATGCCTTCACGCTTAAGTTGCTTTTCATTTTTACCGGTCGAAGCGACCGCTAAATCAAAAATCTTACAAATCGCAGTACCTTGTGTGCCTTGGTAGCTTTCGTTGCGGCCAAGCATGTTATCTGCGGCCATACGGCCTTGACGGTTGGCAGGTCCTGCCAGTGGCACCAGCGTTTGTTTGCCTGTGACAAAGTCTTTCTCTTCAACCGCATCACCAACCGCGTAAATCGCCGGATCGCTGGTTTGCATCTGCTCGTTAACCCAAATACCACCGAGTTCTCCGAGCTGCAAACCGGCTTCCGCAGCCAGTTTAGTTTCTGGGCGTACACCAATCGCCATGATCAGAATGTCGGTAGTTAGCGTGTCACCATTGCTGAGCACCAAATCCAATTCGCCTTCCACGTGTTTATGCTCAAGGGATTCCCCCGATTCCGTACTCGGTAAGGTGGCGGCGGGTCTGTATTCGACCGATTTCAAAGCCGCACCTAATCGTAAATCGATGCCTTTGGCGCGGATTTCAGCGTGAGCAAAGCCCGCCATTTCGCGATCGACCGGTGTCATCACTTGATCGGCCATTTCAATCAACGTGGTTTTGATCCCAAGGTGATGGAAGGCTTCCATCATTTCCAAACCGATAAAACCCCCGCCAACCACGGTAGCATGTTCAGGCTTATTCATTTGTAGCGTCTGGATGATCTTATCCATATCTGGAATATTGCGCAGTGAATGAGTCAGTGGGTTTTGAATCCCAGGAATCGGCGGGATGACTGGACCTGCACCAGGAGAGAGCAGCAGAAAATCATAGTTTTCATCATACTCAGATTGATCGAGCAGATTACGCACAGTGATGGTCTTTGCCGCACGATTAATGCGCAACACTTCATTCATGGTGCGCACATCCACGTTAAAACGCGCTAAAAAGCTTTCCGGTGTTTGCAGCAGCAAATTGCTGCGCTCTTTGATGTCACCACCGATGTGATAAGGCAAGCCGCAGTTGGCAAAGGAAACGTAGGGGCCACGCTCGAACATGATGATTTCAGCGTCTTCGCTGAGCCGACGCGCACGAGCCGCCGCAGAGGCTCCACCTGCAACACCACCAATAATCACTATTTTCGTCATGAGTTACTCCAAGTCAGTTGCTAAAACCCTACACCGTTTCAGGATGGAAAGGGGTAGGGCTGTCATTAACGTAATCCTAGTTTCTTGAGAAAGAATGCGGCAGGACAAAAGCCCGTGAATGCGCTTTGGATCAGGTTTACACCCACAAATACTGTTAACCACAGAAAGTTGGGGTGGACAAACCAAGTGAGAATGACTGAGAGCAGAACCATGCTGCCAGCTAATACTCTTACACCGTTTTCAATCGTCATGTTGCTAACCTCCGTTGTTGTTTGTTCAGAACTATACGCCTGAGAATTAGCTTTGTCTAATGTAAATTCAACTAAATTCAAAATAACTAAATAAGAATTGACTAATATAATTATTTTTGTATTATCTCGTTAAATTTTAGTTAGAGGATTCGCCATGCCAGAACCCACCACCATCAAGATTGAAATGGATGAAATGAAGAAAAATGCCGAAGAAGTGGCTGAATTACTGCGTGTGATGGCTCATCCAGAACGATTAATGGTGCTGTGCCAATTGACGCAGAGTGAGATGGGCGTCGGGCAGCTTCAACAAGGTTCGACGTTGAGTCAATCGGCCTTTTCACAACACCTTACTGTGCTGCGAAAGCACGGCATTATCCAAGCGCGCAAAGAATCGCAACAGGTGTTTTATCGCTTGGCGGACAGTCGGATCACGGCGTTGATTCAAAGTTTACAGAATGTGTTTTGTCGATAAATAAGTAGAGGAAAGTATGACGTTTTCTATTCCTTGGGATTCGTTAATTGGAGGGATGCTTTTAGGGATTTCAGCGACATTGATGTTGCTTATGAACGGAAAAATCGCCGGCATCAGTGGTATTTTGACGGGCTTGTTAACGCCTAAATCGCGGGATTTTGCATGGCGACTGCTGTTTGTGGTGGGCATGATTTCCGGTGGTGTGATCGGCGTAAAGCTCTTAGGCCATGATGTGCCGACCGATTTTGGTGTGAGCGGTATTGTGCTTGCGACGGCAGGTTTATTGGTGGGCGTGGGGACACGACTGGCCAATGGCTGCACCAGTGGACACGGGATCTGCGGCATTGGTCGCTTCTCTAAGCGCTCCATCGTGGCGACTTGTGTGTTTATGGTGGTTGCTGCTATCACGGTTTTCGTTCGTCTTCATCTGATGTAAGTGAGTGGTTATGAATAAGCTGTTGTTTCGAGCAACTTCGCTCGTCGCTGGCCTGTTATTTGGCTTAGGAATGGTGGTATCTGGTATGGCGGATCCCGTTAAAGTGATCGGCTTTTTGGATGTGGCAGGCACTTGGGACCCCAGTTTGATGTTTGTGATGGGCGGTGCGTTAGCGATATTCATGCCTGCTTATTTCTTCCTCATCAAACTCAAAGCCAAGCCTGTTAACGCAGAAGTGTTTTGTTTGGCCAACAACACCAAGATTGATCGTCGCTTGATCTCAGGCTCAGTAATCTTTGGTTTAGGGTGGGGTTTGGTCGGCATCTGTCCGGGGCCCGTTGTCTCAAGTCTTGCCTTAGGCAATCTCGGTGCATGGGTATTTTTCCCTGCCATGATGGTTGGCTTAGGTGCAACTAATTTATTGATCTGTATTAGAAATCGTAAAGAAAGCCAAACACAAACCGCCTAATGCAACTAGGCTATTAGGCAGTATCTAGGCAATCACTCTCTGACCCGCTTGACGCGTTCGCGATGCCGTGTGGCAACAAGCGGGAAAGTAGAATCTGCGAGGGAAGAGGATGAAAGCGTTAAGTTGGAGTATCGCACTGGTGCTTGCCAGTTCGGCCTATGCTCAAAATCAGGACAGTAACGAACGGTTTACCGTGAAAACAGAATCGATCTCGCAGATAGTCGAATTGGACGGTGTGGTGCAGCCGGTCAATCAAGGCTCGTTAGCCGCGCAAACCTCAGGGCGAGTGGTTGGCTTATACGTCGATGTGAATGATTTCGTAAAAAAAGATCAGGTGCTTTTGGAGATCTCGGCGGTTCAGCAATCTGCCGCATTGGATGCCGCGCAAGCTCAATTGGCGAGTGCCACGGCGCAAAACCGTGAAGCACAAGCCCAGCTCAATCGTTATCGTCAACTGTTCCCCAAAGGCGCGATTTCCAAAGATCAAATGGACAGCGCCGAAGCGCGGGCACGCAGTGCCGATGCCGCAGTGAAATCGGCACAAGCGGCGGTAGAACAAGCCAAAGAATCGCTAGGTTATACCAACATCACCGCACCTTATGATGGCATTGTTACCCAGCGCATGGTGGAACTGGGTGAAACTGTTGCACCGGGCACACCGCTGCTCCGCGGTTTTTCGCTCGATGAACTGCGAGTGGAAACAGAAATTCCGCAGCGTTATCAGCCTTATGTGGCAGATGTCTCTCAATTTACCGTGCGCACTGCGCAAGGTGAGCAGTTGAAACCCGTCGAATTTAGCTTGTTTAGCTACGCCGATCCGCAATCGCACACCTTTAAAACTCGCCTTGAACTGCCGCAAAACAGCGCTGCTCTGGTACCGGGTATGTGGGTAAAAACCGAATTTAACTATGGTCAGCGTGAAGTCTTAGTGGTGCCGAGCAGCGCCGTGTTACGTCGTGCCGAATTGAGCGCGGTGTACCGAGTCAATAACGGCCAACGTGCACTGAATCCTGTACGTTTGGGGCAAGTCTATGGTGACTACGTTGAAGTGCTTTCTGGGCTTGAACTAGGTGATGTGGTCGCTACACAGGCCGTCACAGCAAAAGGTGAATGATATGGAAAGTCGACTCGGTATTTCGGGTCGCATCGCTGCGGCCTTTCAAAATTCAGCCATGACGCCACTGCTTGCCTTAGTCGGTTTGCTGATGGGGTTATTTGCGGTCATGGTGACGCCGAAAGAAGAAGAGCCGCAGATTGATGTGACGTTTGCGGATGTCTATATTCCGTTTCCCGGCGCTTCCCCTCGTGAAGTGGAAAGTTTGGTGACAACGCCCGCAGAGCAAGTGATCTCTGAGATTGAAGGGATTGATAAAATCTACTCATTCTCTCAACCGGATGGCGCGATGATCGTTGCCATTTTCAAAGTGGGTGTGTCACGTAATGATGCGGTGGTGCGCATCTACAACAAACTCTATTCCAATAAAGATTGGATGCCGCAAGGCGTTGGCGTGGGTGAGCCCATTATCAAACCGAAAGGAATTGAAGATGTGCCGATTGTCACCATCACCTTGGCGGATAAAAGTGATCGCTTCGATCAGCAGCAACTGACGCAAGTGGCGCACGGTTTAGAAACCGAGCTCAAGCGCATTCCCGGTACACGCGATATTTATACCATCGGTGGACAGAACACCATTGTCGATGTGCGACTGGATCCCGCCAAAATGAACGGCTTTGGCATCACCTTAGATCAACTCAATCAAAGTCTGCCTGCGGCGAATCAAAGCTCACCGATGCTGCGTTTAACCCATGATAACCAAGAGTTTCCGGTGCAAGTTGGCCAGTTTTTAACTCGGGTGGAAGAGGTCAAACAACTGGTGGTTGGGTTACATAACGGCAAGCCCGTTTATCTGGAAGATATTGCGAGCGTATCCTTTGGGGTTAACACGCCTACTCAAAATGTGTGGACAGGCGATCGTGACGGTATTCATCCTGCGGTCACCATTGCGATTGCTAAAAAAGGCGGGGAAAACGCAGTCGATGTCGCTAGAGCGGTGGAAGCGCGTTTAGTCAGCCTTGAAAATCAGCTGATCCCACAAGGAATTGATGTCGATATTACTCGTGATTACGGGCAAACCGCCGCCGATAAAAGCAACACCTTGATGGGGAAACTCGCTTTCGCCACGACCGCGGTGGTGATTTTGGTGCTGTTGACTATGGGCTGGCGTGAAGCGCTGGTGGTCGGTATGGCTATCATTGTCACCCTGATGATTACTCTATTCGCCTCTTGGGCATGGGGTTTTACACTCAATCGTGTGTCGCTGTTCGCGTTGATTTTCTCCATCGGTATCTTGGTCGATGATGCGATTGTGGTGGTAGAGAACATTCACCGGCATATGGCGATGGGCAAACGCAAATTATCGGAACTCATTCCCCCTGCGGTGGATGAAGTTGGCGGACCAACCATTCTCGCCACTCTTACCGTTATTGCGGCCTTGTTGCCAATGGCGTTTGTGTCGGGTTTGATGGGGCCGTACATGAGCCCAATTCCAATCAACGCATCAATGGGTATGTTGATTTCCCTTGCAGTGGCTTTTGTGCTTTCCCCTTGGCTGGCGGGTAAATTCCTTAAGGCTGGGCATCATCAAGAAGAAGGCAAAGCGGCGAATGGCATTTTCCACAAAATCATGTCGCCGTTTGTTACTGCGCCAAAGCAGGGGCGTAACCGGCTGTTTTTGCTGCTGACCATTTTGGCGCTGATTGCAGGCTCCGTATTGCTTCCAGTGCTCCAAGCCGTGGTGTTGAAAATGCTGCCGTTTGATAACAAGTCGGAATTTCAGATTGTGCTGGATATGCCCGAAGGCAGTTCGCTAGAAAAAACGCAGCGGGTCTTGTTTGAGATGGGCGCGGCACTGAATGACGTTCCTGAAGTGCGGGATTACCAAATCTATGCCGGAACGGCCGCACCGATTAACTTCAACGGTTTAGTGCGCCATTATTTTATGCGTAACCAAGCGCACCAAGGCGATATTCAAGTCAACTTACTCGGGCGTAAAGAGCGCGACAGAGATAGCCACACCATCGCCAGCCAACTTCGCCCGCAACTGAATGAAATAGCGCAGCGCTTTGGCGGCAAAGTGAAAGTGGTGGAAGTGCCGCCGGGGCCACCAGTTTGGTCGCCGATTCTGGCGGAAGTGTATGGTCCAACTCAAGAAATTCGTAACGAAGCAGCACGCCAAGTGCGTGAAATTTTCCGTGAAACGAAAGATATTGTTGATGTGGATATGTACTTGCCGGAAAGGCATGAGAAATGGCAGGTGGTGATTGATCGTAGCAAGGCCGCACATCTGCAGGTGCCTTATGCCTCAATTGTCGATGCGCTGGCGACCGCGGTGGGCGGCAAACCCATCACTTACTTGCACAGTGAACACAGCAAGTACCCGATTCCGATCCAGATTCAAGCCACTGAAACCGCAAAGGTGCGTTTAGAGCAGGTGCTGAATATGAAAGTCGGTAGCCCAAACGGTCACGCTTATCCGCTTTCCGATCTGGTTGAGGTGCGCCAAACCCGCATGGATGATTACATCGTCCACAAAAACTTGGTGCCTATGGTGATGGTGGTCGGCGATATGTCAGGCGAGCTGGATAGCCCACTGTACGGCATGTTTGAGATTGGTTTTGCGCTGGATGAGCAAATGGGATTGGCGCAGTACTACATCCATCAACCCGATGGCCTAAGCGGTGTTGCGGTAGCGTGGGATGGCGAATGGACGGTGACTTACGAAACCTTCCGCGATATGGGTATTGCTTACGCAGTGGGTATGGTGCTGATTTATCTGCTGGTGGTTGCCCAGTTTAAATCTTATCTGGTGCCGCTGATTATTATGGCTCCAATCCCACTGACCATCATTGGCGTGATGCCCGGCCATGCGTTGTTGGGCGCGCAATTTACCGCCACCTCCATGATTGGGATGATCGCGCTGGCGGGGATCATTGTGCGTAACTCCATCTTGTTGGTGGACTTTATTAACCAACAGGTCGAGCAGGGCATGGCCTTCTCTGAAGCCGTGATTCAGTCGGCGGCAGTGCGAGCCAAACCGATCATGCTGACCGCCTTGGCGGCCATGATTGGCGCAGTGTTTATCCTCGATGATCCTATCTTTAATGGTTTGGCGATCAGCCTGATCTTCGGGATTTTCGTCTCCACGGTACTGACCTTGTTGGTGATTCCGGTTCTCTATTACGTGGTGATGCGTAAACGCTTTGCAGCACATTAACCCAGAGTGACGAGACAATTTATGGATAGAGGCTGGCCATTAGGGTCAGCCTCTTTTTTAGGTGCTATTCGCTGTCCCAAACATATAGCAGGCCTATTCAGGTTGGATTATCAAAAAATTTTTGAAAATGATTCAAGCAGCAAGAGGTTTCTTGTTGTGTGTCAGTCAGATATCTTAGCGCCATCTTAAACCTCATCTTTACCCAGACGACTTGCAATGGCAGGTCATAGACCCAAACTACTTGGAG
>NZ_WPDC01000051.1:0-24340 GCF_035615595.1 Vibrio sp. R-1
CTGATTATAAAAACAGGTTCATCACCCACATCGCACCAAATGCGTTCAATACTGAAATACCAATCATCACTGGGATGTAGCGCCCTTCAGTACCAATCGGGCCAAGAATACGGCCGATGTATTGCACTTGTGAACCCATCAAATAGATAGCGGGAGCCAAAATTGCGATGTGCGTACCGTTCAAAATTCCTTGGTCAAACAAGGTGATCACCACACCCACTGCGCCGCCCATCGACATCCATGCACCAATCAACACCGCAGCCGCTTCACCCGGTAATCCAAAGACCGCCATCACAGGAGAAAATACTGTCCCCATCAGCTCTAACGCGCCAGTAATTTGCAACGCTTTGATGATCACAAACGCCATCAATACATTAGGTACAGTAGACGTCGTCGCAATTACCCAGCCTTTCTTCGCCCCTTCGACAAAAATATCCGTCACCATTGGCTTTTTCATATTGACGTTACTCATCGGGTCGCTTCCTCTAGTTGAGTCTCTGGGTTAGATGATTCTTCTTTGCCTTCCGTCAGATTTAGATAGAGACGGAACAAGTTGGCACCGACAATTTTGAAAATAAACATCACACCAACCGCAAGACCGATAGAAGAAGTGACGGCCGCGGAACCATCCGCTAACGTGAGCGTAAACAGCACCGCACCCGATGAGAAAAAGTTAACTATGGTGGCACCTGCAGAGAATTGGAACATGGTAAACACATCCGCTTCACGCTTAGTCATATGCCCTTCATCTTTGAGCTGACGAGTCATCGCCGCACCCGCATCAGCACTTTGCAAAGAAGCAATCAGCCCTAAACCTGAATTACCCGGAACGCCCATGATTGGACGAAGTAGAGGAGTCAGTAGCTTACGTGCCGCATCGAGCGCACCGTAATGTTCCAGCACATTGATCATGCCTAATGCAAACATCACGGTTGGAATTAAGGTCAGTGCGAAAAGAAAACCATCACGCGCACCGCTACCGCCTTGACCACGCAAAGAAGTGGTTGCCACTTGCAGGCCGTCGGCCGTTTCACTCACGTTGTAAGCAACCTTGCCAAAGGCACCGTTTAACGTGGTGAAATCAAATACTCCATACCACTGGTTGGATTGCAGCAAGCCAGAAAAAAAGACTACGGCGAAGGCTAACGCAATGTAGCATCCCCAAGTCACTTTTCGCTCCTGCGCTGTCGATTGACTCATAATTACCTCTATGAAGTTGGAACAGATTGGGCGTCATGGTGCACGGATTGCGTGCTAGAGATAATGATCGAGGTCAATGAGTCGATGAAACTCATCTCACAATGAAAAATAAAATTTTATTTTGTTAAAACAATACGAAAAAGCATGATGAATTAATTTATTTCAGCCTAAAGCCACAACAAACCGCTTCACGCCATCTATGGCATCCAACCCTTTTCTAATGTTAAGCAAATCGCACCTTTCTAAAAAATGATGAATAAACAACCATTTCTAAGCTAAGTCACAACTTCAAATTCCGCATAGGTCTACTCTTTCTCAGGACTTTCTCCCATCACCACCTTCAAACTTGAAGCCGATCTTCAAGAGAAGGGGATATCAACAGGAGTTTTGTTATGACGGGCCGGATCGCACTACTTTCTCTTACGCTTTTTTCGCCACTCAGTTTAGCGTCTACCCCAGATGGACAAGCTTTAGATTTTACCCACTCGACGATCGGCTATGCCGCACTCCTCATTTTCGCCATCGCTTATACCTTGGTCATGCTGGAAGAGTATTTGCAACTACGTAAATCGAAACCGGTCTTGCTGGCTGCTGGGCTGATTTGGGCCATGATTGGCTATGTTTACCAACAAACAGGCTCGACAGAGGTAGCTCGTCAGGCCTTAGAACACAATTTGCTTGAATACGCAGAGCTGCTGCTGTTTTTATTGGTCGCCATGACCTACATCAGTGCGATGGAAGAGCGGCGTCTGTTTGATGCACTCAAAGCGTGGATGATCAACAGAGGCTTTAATTTTCACACTCTATTTTGGATAACGGGTTGGTTGGCGTTTTTCATTTCCCCGATTGCCGATAACCTCACCACGGCGTTATTGATGTGTGCCGTGGTACTGAAAGTCGGTGGTGAAAACCCTAAATTCGTCAGTTTAGCTTGCATTAATATCGTGATTGCTGCCAACGCGGGAGGAGCCTTCAGTCCCTTTGGCGATATCACCACTCTTATGGTGTGGCAGGCTGGGCATGTTAGCTTCCTTGAGTTTATGGATCTGTTTCTCCCATCCTTAGCCAACTATTTGGTGCCTGCCTTGGTCATGTCGCTCTTTGTCCCGCATCAAACGCCTTCCAGCATCCAAGAAGTGGTCGAGCTTAAACGCGGAGCCAAACGCATCGTCGTTCTGTTTCTCTTTACCATCCTCTCGGCCATCGGTTTCCATGCATTTTTCCACTTCCCGCCAGTGATCGGCATGATGATGGGACTCGCCTATTTGCAGTTTTTTGGTTATTTCCTACGTAAAACGCTGGCAAGATCACTGGCTAAGAAAACGGCGATTGCCATGGCGAAGAATGATGAAGCCGCACTTAAACGTATTGGTTCCGTGGTGCCTTTTGATGTCTTTCGCAGCATTTCTCACGCCGAATGGGACACTTTACTGTTTTTCTATGGGGTCGTGATGTGTGTCGGAGGCTTGAGCTTACTCGGCTATCTAGGTTTAGTGTCGGAAATCCTCTATACCGAATGGAACCCCATCTGGGCTAACGTACTGGTTGGGCTGCTTTCTTCGGTGGTCGATAACATTCCTGTCATGTTTGCTGTACTGTCGATGCAGCCCGAAATGTCTCTCGGCAACTGGCTACTGGTCACTCTCACCGCAGGAGTCGGCGGCAGTTTGCTATCGATTGGATCTGCAGCAGGTGTGGCGCTCATGGGCGCGGCTCATGGTAAATACACGTTCTTGAGCCACTTGAAATGGACTCCCGTCATTCTGCTTGGTTATGTGGTCAGTATCGTGTTGCATTTGCTGCTCAATCATCAATCATTCACATAACATGTCTGATTGAAGCTGCTACCCGCGTCAAATGGTTTCAAAGAAACCACCTCTCTACGTTTGACTCATTGAGTGTTGCTGGCTGACGCATTTTGCGGTTCTGCGTTCAGTTTGACCCAGTTATTACTGAGATGGAACATGGCACAAGCGCTGCAAGTGAGGACTTCACCTTGTCCATGAATGGTCATGACCAAATCATCACGTTTTTCTTTGGAGTTATTACGGATCTGGATCCGTAATGTTTTGCCATCAACGCTAAATGGGCGCTCCCATTTTTGCTGCGCCGAATGCATGTACACGACGCCCTGCCTAAACTCCAACACATCTTTGTTGTGCGGATTATCATACAGACCATTAAAGGACAAGGTTTCGCGATTCACAAAGTTTTCCAGCTCCTCTTGAAAACAGCCGCTTAATAGCAATACGCTCAAGATGAGAATGATGGGTTTCAAGTTGGCCACGTTCATAATCTTTTCCTTATCTTCGTTGCTCCAACTCCAGCAGGAAGGCTTTACGTTCTAAACCACCCGCATATCCGGTCAGTTGGCCATTTTTTCCAACGACTCGATGGCAAGGCACAATGATCGAAATCGGGTTCTTGCCATTTGCGAGTCCAACGGCTCTTACTGCCTTAGGGTTGCCTATTGCTTCTGCCAGTTGTTGATAGCTCCATATTTCCCCATAAGGGATCTTGCATAGTGCGTGCCAAACCGACTGCTGAAATGCCGTGCCGCTGGCGGCCAACGGTAGCTCGAATTGAGTCCGCTGACCTGAAAAATACTCATCCAGTTGGCGTATCGTTTTGTTAAGTATAGGACATTCTTTCACATAGTCGCCCAAATGCTCAGGTTGAGTCGTTTGGGTAGCAAACCATACGCCTAATAAGCCTTGAGAGTTCGCTTGTAAGGTCATTGGCCCGAGGGGGGATGAGTAGTCAGTAAAATGGCTCATTTAGTGGCTCCAGCAATGAAAAGTGGCATAACTGCCCCAAGGGGCGACCGATTCGGCAGTTAGCTGAGGAAATTTCGCCAGTGCTTTTTTCACGATCAAATCTCCGGTTAAAAAACAGTGGCTACGTGATTCACCGCGCAATTGCGCGTAATCGACGGTCCAAGGACCAATCCCGCTAACGCTTGCGAGGAGAAATACTCAACATTCTCTTCTTTCGGTAGGTTGGCTGGACAAATCGGGCGGCAAAAAATCCCTGTGGTTTTAACCGCAACAAAAAAACACCCATCAAACCGTGGATCTCGGCTCATCCGAGCGCGTTGGCACACCTCTGCGGATAATTCATTAAGCAATGTCATCCAAGCCTCCTGCTCGCTTTTTTGTTCAGTCTACCCAGTTCCGCTGTCTAGACTAGCCATTTTCGGAACGGAATGCAGAGACTAAGCCGCAAAAGTTTCTTCAATAATTTTGAACAAGAGCATCAGCCTAATGGGATTTTCTGCGCAAGGCTCATCCCATAAACTTCATTTCATCAAACATACAGACCATTTGAGTCGTTCGAAAATTTCAACCCAGTCTATCACCGTATAGCCTGAGTCAACCGAGAGGATTTATTGATGAATACTTTATTAAAAACTGCTTTAACTTCACCAAATTCATGGGCCCCCCTAGCACTGCGCCTTCCCCTAGCCATCATTTTTATGGCGCACGGTGCACAAAAGTTGTTTGGTTGGTTCGGCGGTTACGGCCTTGAAGGTACAGGTCAATGGATGGCTTCGATTGGCTTAGAGCCTGGTGTAGCGATGGCATTTCTGGCCGGAAGTGGGGAGTTTTTTGGCGGATTAGCCATTTTGCTAGGTCTGCTGACACGTCCTGCCGCACTGGTACTGTCCGTCACCATGCTGGTCGCGATTTTTAGCGTGCACTTTAGCCACGGCTTATTCTTAAGCAACGGCGGTTACGAGTTTGGCTTGGCTCTGTTGGCAGGCTCTGTTTCACTGCTGATTTCAGGAGCAGGTCGTCTGAGCCTCGATAATCTGCTACTAAAGCGTCTGGCATAAGTCACTTCAAGCAGAAAGGGGGAGTCGTGTTAAGCGATTCCCCCTTTCTCGTACCTACGACTTAATCAGTGATCAATCACACGGCTTCCACTTTGCCCACCGTACGCACCACACTGAAAGGGTCTAACGTTTTCATCAACTTCTCCACCTGCACTATCGCCTCAATGGAAGAGCTGTTTTTGCGATAGCTCAGATAAAGTGGGCGCTGCCAATCATTCACCTCGGACACACGATGTAATTGCCCTGCATCCAATAAGGGTTGCACCATGGTTTGCGGTAAGTAAGCGCTGCCCCCTTTCTCCAAAATGAAATCTAACGCAATTCTTGCCGTCGACGTTCTTAAAAAAGGCGCTGGCGCTTTAGGGTGGCGGTCGGCATGCTCTGAAGCAAAACGCGCGCCCCAATCGACATAAACGTAGCGATTTTCAAACACGCTATCGGCATCGTCAGGCTTGGTGGATACCAACACGAGAACCAAATCAGCCACTTTTTTGCATTGCAATTCTTCGGCTTTGATCGGATCCAGAGCGAAAGCCATATCCAAAGTGCGCTCTAGCAAACCACGATTGAGTTGCTCTCGCCCCATCACTTCCGCCAAAAAGCCATAGCCTTCAAATGTATCAGTGATGCGGCTTAAACAGTGCTGTAAGTAAGCATCCCAAATGTTAGGCGTACCGCCTAATGTGAGCTGCAAAGCCTTACCGCTTTCAAGCGATAATTCAAATTTCGCCTGCTGCAGCGTTGCAACCATGACCTCAGCATACCCCACCAAACGCTCGCCTGCTGAGGTCAATTTGATGTTGTTACGGTCACGGGTAAACAACTGAGCATCGAAATGATTTTCAAGTTGCTTGATGCGCGCACTCACCGCCGCTTGCGTCAAATACAGATTTTCAGCAGCACGACCAAAATGGCGAACTTTGGCCAGTTCAAGAAAGGTGCGAAAGACTTTTACGTCCATATAGTTTCCTCTGATGTTACCCGTGAAGATTAACAAGTAAGAAGTATTATGACGATAAAAAATTTTTGTTTTTCTTTTCCGAAGATTACGCCTAACTTTCGCCGTGACCCACGGCTACAAGGTGGTTGAACATATTCACACGAGGTTGACATGTCTGAGACAGCATTTCGTCAAGGAAAAAAACGTTTTTTCGATACTAAGAAGTTCCCAAGAGGCTTTGCTAAATCTGGAGACTTTACTCTAGCAGAAGAGGATATCCTAACTCGGTATGGCGACACTATGCTCGGTTTGGAGAGTGGTGAGCTACAGCCCGAAAATGCCGATGAAGAACATTTTCTAAAAGTGCTCGCAAACCCAGAGTTAGCAGAAAACAAATTAGAGAAAGCTTGGTTGAAATACACCCGTCTGGCTCGTGGCCGCAAGCGTTTCCATACCTTGAATGGCCGCAACAAGCCTGATGGCGTTGAAGATTACACCGACGACGAACCAAGCTTGACTGAGGAAGATTAATCTTTCCTTCGGGCTACATAAATCATTTGTAGCCCTCTGACATGGATGGACGACGATTGGCGTCCTTTGGGAGGAAAGATGCCCAACCCAGTTTCTAACGTTTATTCTCTTGAAGAGATGCTATCGCTGATCCAGCGAGAGCAGCCTTTCGCCGGAGAGCTAGAATCCGCTGGCTGTTTTATCAAGATAGAAGACTATCTGCCTGTGGTTTGTACTGCTATCCATGCAGGAAGCCGTTTACGCGAAGATTTGCTCAAACAGTGCCAACTGAGCAAAACGGAACGTAATCTTGAAGAAGCACCTTATACCGATCAATTTATTGCCTCCCAGCCCATCACTTTGTGTGGCCTCGATTCTCGCTTCGAGTACGATCTGAACCGCGCGAAAACCCTCAGTACCCGCTATAAATCTGCCTGGAATCGCCCTTTGAGCGATAAACAGCGTACAGAGAGCCATCGTAAGCACAGCGAGTTTTATCAACTCTATGAGGCGTTAATCCGCAAACTTGAAGCGATGCATGGCATGGTGATTGTGTTTGATATGTACGCTTACAACTATAAACAGCTGGGTGATAAACCCACTCCAGTGTTTAACGTAGGTACCGCACAAATCGACATGCAACGTTGGGGCTCCGTGGTGAAGCGTTTCTGTGCTGAACTGAGTAAAATTCAGCTACCGCACATCGAAAATAGCACCGAAATCAATGCGGTATTTGAAGGCCGTGGCTATTTAATTGCCCATACCAACGCCCATTTTGACCGAACGTTAGTACTCCCCACCGAAGTAAAAAAAGTCTTCATGGAGGAGGATACTGGCACTGTCTATCCCTTGGTGTTAAACGCGCTGTGTAGCGGCCTTAAAGGTGCATTGAGCCAAACCAGTGCCTATTTTCAGCGTCGTCATAATCGTCGCCGAATAAGCAAAGCGAAAATGCTTGGCTCATCGATTGAACCCGCGATTTTGAGTATTGATGATGCGCTGTCTAAACTGACGCGCAAAGTTGAGACACTTAAATACGTCAACCCAACCAATATCAATATTGAGCAGAAGCGTTTTGAAGCGGCACCGAGCCGCTATAAACCCGAGTTTCGCTACAAACAGTTACCCATCAATGCCAATGAATTTAAGCAGCAACTGTATCAATTGCCAATCGAGACCATTTCCGATCCTGATTTGAAACAGTTGTACGGCTCGATGGTCGATAAACTGAGCGAAAAAATCGATCTGCTCACCAGCATAGGTCAGGAATCCTTCCTGTATAACTCGCTGCGTTTTTATGGCCGACCGAATCGTACCGCGATAGAAAACGCGAAATTTCTACTCTACGCCAAGACGTTACCGGAAGAGAAAGGCGAGTTGTATAACGCGGATCAAGCCGCTGAAATCATGCTGAAAAAAGCACAGGAATGGGGTATGCATTGCCATATTACGCCCACAGCATCACTGGCAGCGCGGGCGATGGTGAGTGGCAAAAAGCCTCCAACCTTATATCTCAATAGCAAGGTGATGTACTCACATGCAGAGATACAGCGCCTAATTCAGCATGAAATTGGCGTTCATCTCGCCACCACCTTTAACGGCCGTATGCAACCTTTGCGCGTGTTTTCGATTGGTTTACCCGGTGCAACTGAGTCACAAGAAGGGTTGGCCATTTTGGCGGAATACAAAGCGGGTTATATGTCGCATGAGCGACTCAAAACCTTGGCGACGCGAGTGTTGGCGGTCGATTCCATGCTTAAAGAGCACAATTTCTACCAAACCTTCAGCTACTTAACCGAAGAGTATGGTGTCGATCGAGAAAGCGCCTTTGTGACCACCACACGGGTATATCGCGGCGGAGGTTTCACCAAAGATCACCTTTATCTTGAAGGGTTTATCAATACCTTGCAGCAAGCACAAAAGCGCAGCTTAGATAATCTGTTGGTCGGGAAATGCAGCTATCAATATCTTGATTTAATTGATGAGCTGGTCGAGCGCGGTTGGCTGATTAAACCCCAATTCCGTTTCGATGATTTAGGCAGCGAGCCAGAGCCCACCCTCAAATATTTGATTGAGTCGCTACGCCACTAACTCACTCGATACAATAAGCTCACTCGATACAAGAGGATCTTTCTCCCAAAGCCCTGACGCAGGCCACTGCTCAGGGCTTTTTTAGGGAGATGAATCAGCACTATATCCAAATGACTTAAAACATCAGGTAAAAAATATCCTGCATTATTTCGCCAACATGCTCAGTTTTTTCAGGAAACTGTCACGTAAGTGCTCCTGCTCATAGGCCAAATGGTAGGTATTGTGGAAGCCAATTTTCAACTCAACACCGTTACCACGCATGAAGATGTTGTAGCCATCATAATCCGCATACGCTTCAATCCCTTCATAGATCTTGCCAAATTCAGTGGGTGAGCCATTTTCCATTACCGTTTCATACGCCGATAAGACTTTGCTCGGTTCCAGTTCATTTTTCATGATCTTTTTCCTCGACATGTGCCCATAATCAGTATTGGCAGTTAGGCGCCAGCTTGCCAGTTTATGATCTGCGTCGGCGCAAAAAAACACTTAATTTTGGCCATAAATTTTTTGAGACCCGTTATATCGGACGAAGCTTATCTTGATAGGACAAGGCTCTAGATTGCCGAACATCCACCCGATTCAAGCCTATTGGTTGGCCGCTTTTATCAAGACTATAATTTTTTGACCTAAAACAATGGCAGTTCAATCTTACTTATTTTATAATGCAAATTAACATAAACCCACTCTGCTTTGTTTGCACTAGGGCACTCAGTAGGAAGGGAATTGCAAGGCATCATAAATTCAAATCTAGGGGCAATACATGAGACTTATCCCACTGAAAGCGGCAGCACAAGTTGGTAAATGGGCGGCTGCACACATTGTTAAGCGTATCAACGAGTTTCAACCAACAGCTAAACGTCCTTTTGTATTGGGACTCCCTACTGGTGGCACACCACTCGCGACTTATAAAGCGCTGATTGAAATGCATAAAGCGGGTGAAGTGAGCTTCAAACACGTCGTCACTTTCAACATGGATGAGTATGTTGGCCTAGCCGCAGACCACCCTGAGTCTTACCGCTCATTCATGTACAACAACTTCTTCAATCACATTGATATCCAAGAAGAAAATATCAATCTGCTGAACGGCAATACCGATGATCACGAAGCAGAATGCAAGCGCTACGAAGACAAAATCAAATCTTACGGTAAGATCAACCTGTTCATGGGTGGTGTAGGTAACGATGGCCACATCGCCTTTAATGAACCAGCGTCTTCTCTCTCTTCACGCACTCGTATCAAAACCCTGACGGAAGATACTCGTATCGCTAACTCTCGTTTCTTTGATGGTGATATCAATCAAGTGCCTAAGTATGCACTGACTATCGGTGTCGGCACTCTGCTGGATGCACAAGAGATCATGATTCTAGTCACTGGCCACAACAAGGCACTGGCACTGCAAGCAGCGGTTGAAGGGAGTGTAAACCACCTATGGACTGTCTCTGCACTGCAATTGCACCCTAAAGCGGTGATCGTGTGTGACGAGCCATCAACCCAAGAGCTGAAAGTGAAAACTGTTAAATATTTCACTGAGTTAGAAGCCAAAAACATCGTAGGCTTCTAAGATAAATCTCAATCAAGCTAATAAAAACGCCCCGATATTCGGGGCGTTTTTATTGCTATCTCTCCTCAAACGACTACGAGTTGCGACTTCAAGTAAGAAGAGCCTCGATAGAAGTAGAGTCTTTTCCTCATTATCTTTTGTCAAACGGGAGACTATCGATTGGGCCTTGTGAGAAATCCAGTCGCTCACTGGTAACATGAGGTACGTCATTAAGAGCATTAGGTTCAATTAAATCAATTAAAGACTCGGCTTCTTGCTCTGCGAGAGGATCCACCACATCTTTCGTCGGAATCGGGATCTGGCGTTTATACAGTTTATTCAGCGCACGAATCATCGAATGTTTAGTCACCGAACTGGTGGCTAATTTACGTTGCAACGGTTTGGCCAAGGCTTGTAAACCGACAATCGATTCCACTCCGAGCTTCCCCCCCACCAAATCACGCAGATTTTTCGCAGGCTCATACCCCATAGAAGCCGAAAGGAACAACCAAATATACGCAATTGCTTTACCGTGAGCACCACGGTCAATCCACGCTTCACCGGCATGATACATGGCTTCAGGGTGCCCTTTTTCTGAGGCACGCTCTAACCAATAACACGCCATCGGAAAATCACTGGCGCCACCAATACCATGTAGCAAGTTTTGCCCTAATCTCATCATGCCTTCGGCACTGCCCATACGAGCGGCCTTTTCATACCAAAACGTCGAATCTGAAGGCGTCGGAGCAATGTTATCTTTCGACACGCACCATCCGCCCATAAACAAAATCGCATCAATGAAATTGGCTTCTGCCGCTTCTTGAATTAGCCCAATACCACGCGAAACGTTAACTTCCACCCCACGACCGTATAGCCATGCCATGCCAGTTTCAAATTTGGCAGCCAGATCGCCTTCAACACCACGCACACAGGTTTGCCAAAATTTGGCCTTCTCTTTCGCAATCACATCTTCTCGGATCCGCTGACAAACCCGCACAATGCCGTACATGGCGGGGATATTGTCGAGATGGGCGGCTTTTTCATACCAAAACAAGGCTTCTTTTAAACTGTTGCGTTCCGCCTCTTTGGCTAAAAATAAAATGGTTGGAATGTGTCCGGATTCGGCTTTAAACAATCTTTCTTTGCGCTCTTGCTCTCGGTTACGCTCTAACGCTTTGCGATACGCCTCTTCTCTGGCTCTGCGTTCTTCCTCTAACCGCTTACGTCTGACGGATAGCACAATCATCCAGACAAAAATCAGGATAAGTGTTAGCCCGGTAGCGCCAATCGCAATTCCGATAATATTCATAGTTTCTCTAACTGGGTCACTGCCTTTGCCTGCGCAGTTTGAAGGCAGGCAAAACTAAACGATGGTTGAATTGTACTTTACATCCAACCTAGAAACTATGTGCGATAAAAAATGGGTGGAGATCCTCCACCCATTTTCGTCGGTCGGTTTCATTATTTGCGATCATTAACCGCTTTCACAAACACTTCTTGCGCACCTTCAATTCCCAGTGCTTTCGCTTCATCTAATAGACTCAGCGCCTTAGGTAAATCATTCGCTTGCACAGCTCGCTCTATGGAGGAGAAGTAATAAGTTTGCGTATCTGGTTGAACCTGAATTTGAGTTTTCGCAGCATCCGTTGATGTTGCAGTTTGGCGATCTTCACTGCGTACAAAGGATAAGAAAGAAGGACCAGAGACATCCAGCTCAATCGTTCCGGTTAAGGTGTGAGGTACTGGAATATCTTTCACTTCCGGCAGATAGTTTCCCCGTGCCTCAGCATCAATCCTCGCAGGATGCGCAACATACGTGACACCTTGTAAGTCTTGCTGTTTGGTGTAAACCAAAACAAACAACGATTTGTAACCTTGCGGTGGATAGAAATCCAACTCTGCGACTAAGCGATTACCTAAATGCAAACGCGGTTTACGGTACTCAAAGGTCACCTCTTCATAGGATTCGACAACTTGACCTTGCGCATCGACAATCATCACATGCGGGTAAAATACCGAATCGCTAATCTCACTGGTGATCGTCAATGTCATTTGGCCACGATCCGCGGGAATCTCAAACAATGCGACAGGGCTTGCAATCACCTGATTGCGCAAATACTGCGTTTCCTTGGTCAACGCCACCTTAGTCGTGCTAGGTAATTTCACCTTGGTCGCTTGCAATTGCCCAATCTGCTGAACCTCCTGCCCTGTATTAGGCTTTACTTGCTCAACAACAGCTGTACTCTGACAACCCGCTAATGCAATACATCCCCCAAGTAATAAAGCTCTAAGCACCATAACGACTCCTTTTTATCATTTTTTTAAAGACTCTCATCAAACCTGTTGGCAAGAAACCATAAGCGCACAAATTTGTGCGTTACCCCCAAACTAGGGTGTCTTATGACTTCACATGTTGAATATGATATGAGCCTTGAAAAAAATAGCCGATCTGCATCGGCTATTTGAATTATGGACAATAAACTTTAAAGGTCAGTGGGTTAATTACCACCAAGCTTCAACTTGGATACCCATCACGAAATCTGAATCGCCTTTGCTACCAAAAGTCGTACCTTCATGATCCGTCAGGTATGAGCCGTAAACACGCAGTTCAGGACGAGCCCAGAAGCTGTTACCCATTGCCCATGCTTGAGCTACGGTGAACTTGCTGTATTCGAAATCTGCACCAGAAGTATCTTCACCACCGTTGTAACCTGCTTCAAACACAGTGCGCATAGTGTCATTCCACTTGTACATCGGACGAACAACCACTGAGTACTGATCGATATCTGCTTTCGTTGCGCCGATGTCAGAGCCTGATAGGTAAGCCAATTGGTGACCCATTTCCCACGATTCGCCGAGGTTAACCACACCCCAGTTCAACAGACGGAAACCGCTCGCATCATTGTTATCTGCGTTACCACGACCGTAGTAAGTACCCGAACCCCAGAAATTAGCCACTTGCGCGCCGTAACTTGCAGTACCATATTGGAAAACTGTTTGGTTAAAACCATTGCTTAGACCTTGGTGCAGAATCGCTGTACCCATTACACCGTCATCAGCCAGTTCAGTTTTACCATCTTTCTCAGTGGCGAAGTTGTATGCCACTGCTAATTCAAGAGTCGCATTTTCCCACAGACCGATATTCGCGAGGCGAGCATCAAAGATGTAACCTGAAGAATTCGTATTATCGCCATCTTGAACCAGAGCAACAGAGAGTTTTTGATTACCCACAGACAGGTTTTCAATACCACCACCAGTGCCCGATGTGTTTAGAAAGTAGAAGTCCGTGATGTGAATATCTTTACGTTGGTAGTAGCGTTTA
This sequence comes from Vibrio sp. R-1, assembly GCF_035615595.1. Lineage (NCBI taxonomy): Bacteria > Pseudomonadati > Pseudomonadota > Gammaproteobacteria > Vibrionales > Vibrionaceae > Vibrio > Vibrio sp. R-1. The sequence goes on from NZ_WPDC01000051.1 coordinate 13,439, forward strand.
CCCGCCCAAAGCACAGCTTCTTTATCAGAAGTCAGTAGACCCTTTGCCTGCACATTGAATTGAGCAACGTTAATATCACCAGCTTCCCAACCATTTTTTCCTTCGTCATCACCTTTTGCCAACATGGAGTCAATCTTCCACGTTTGATCGCCCGTTTTCAGCTCTTCTGAAAAACCAAACTCATAGTAGTTGTCGTTTTCGTTACCAAGACGACCAATACCATTTTTTTGGAAGGAGATATCCGCATCTCCATTACCGCTGATACCTGTACCAGCACGGAAGTAGCCATTGAAATCGACAGCGAAAGCAGAACCAGCTGCGAGCGTCGCGGCCACTGCGGCAGCAATTACACTTACTTTTTTCATCGTTAACTCCATTTAGGGTTTTTATTTTGGATTCTTGACCCTCTTTTCTGTCGAGCCCCCAAAGGCAGAAAGTTGGCAGCATAAAAAGAGAGGTAAGATGGGAACGAGTCCCCTGTTGTTTCAACTGTGGTGAGATTACGTGAGGAGGATAAAAGGCACTTCCTCCACCCCATTTTTATTTAGGGGGGAGGAGAAAGGATGAGAAAAATTACAGTATGTTGTTTTTAAAACTTAGATCACGTTATTTGGGGGGAGTAGGTTAGCCACTTTCTAAATAAACCAATACAAAGTGTATGGAGGATCACTATTTAGCCCCATTCTCGTCATTAATATGAAATAAAATTACAGATAAATATTTGTGACCGCGCGCTTGACCTAAGACAAGCAAAGCCTTTTACTTAATAACGTGGTGCGCTAAAAAACGATTAAAAATGAAAATGAACCTGTCAACGCCTTTCCCATTAGGAGCAACACTCGATACAGAGGGTTGTAACTTTGCGATTTATGCTCCAGCCAATCGAGATATTCTCTTGGCTCTCTTTCATGCTGACGGTAGCTATGAAACACATCAGCTTGAACATGAATATGCAGGGGTCAAACATACGCATATTTCTGGCATTCATGCTGGGCAGAAATACGGTTATTTAATCCAGCTCAATGATGAATTGCATTATATTTCTGACCCTTACGCTCGAGCGTTAGAAGGGCCGCTGCATTATGCCCCTCCATTTGACAGCCATAAAAGTTTTGATCTGCCAAAATGTGTAGTCACAGATACCCACTTTGATTGGCAAAACGTGGCTAAGCCGCATATCGCCCGAGATGAGATGGTGTTATTTGAAACCCATGTCAAAGGGTTAACCCAATTAAATCCAGATGTAGAAAAAGCCCTACGTGGCAAATATTTAGGGTTGGTGAGCCAACCTATGCTGGATTTTTATCGCCAGCAAAATATTAATACTCTGCAGCTACTCCCAATTGCAGCTTGTATGCATGAGCCCCATCTCTTGGAAAGTGGCAAGGTCAATTATTGGGGTTATAACCCTTATGTATTTATGGCTCCCGATCCACGTTACGCAAGTAAAGACGCCGTCAATGAGCTAAAAGCCACCATCCGTGAGCTGCATCGTAACGGCATCCAAGTCATTTTGGATGTGGTGTATAACCACACTGCAGAAGGTGGAACCAATGGACCAGTGTTCAACCTCAAAGCCCTTGATCCAAACTACTATCTGCACCATGGCGATCACTACGCCAACTACACGGGATGTGGCAACACGGTCGATCTCTCCAACCAAGCGGCACTGAATTTAGTGATGGACACGCTTCGCTGTTGGGTAGAAGAATATCAGATTGACGGTTTTCGTTTCGATTTAGCCGCCACCCTCGGCCGACGTGGTGATGAGTTCAGCAAAGAAGCGGCCTTTTTCAAAGCCGTTGCACAAGATCCGGTGCTGCGCGAAGTGAAGCTGATTGCCGAACCTTGGGACATTGGCCCCAATGGCTACCAAGTGGGTAACTTTCCTTTTGGTTGGAATGAAACCAACGACAAACTACGCGATATTACCCGTAGCTTCTGGCGTGGCGACCTAGGCTTTTTGAAGGAGTTTGCAACACGCCTCATGGGTTCACGCGACCTCTACAGCGCGGCTAACTGGCCTTACAAACTGACCGTCAACTACATCACCTATCACGATGGGTTTACGCTGCAAGATTTAGTGTCTTATAAACACAAACACAACGAAGCGAATGGCGAACAAAACCGCGATGGCCATGGTGATAACCGCTCGGACAACTACGGTTTTGAAGGTGACACCGACAGTATCGTGATCCGCGCGACTCGTGAGCGGCAAAAACGTAACTTTATGGCCAGCCTGCTGTTTGCTTTCGGTATTCCACACATTCTCACCGCCGATGTGCTCTCACACACTCAAAAAGGCAACAATAACGCTTACTGTCAAGACAACGACATCAGCTGGTTAAACTGGGAAAACAACGAAACCAAACAAGATTTTCGTGAATGGCTTGCCGGAATGGTAGCGGCAAGACAAACCTACATGGTGCCCTTTATTCGCGCATTTAGTGGCGAAAACCGTAACAATAACCGTATTGCTTGGCGTAGGGTGGATGGCAAACCTATGGAAATGGATGACTGGAATCGCCTCTCCTCGGTCGCTTTGCATATCGGCATCGGTAGTGATGGCCCTGAAATGTTGTATTTGATTAATCAAACCAACGCGCCAGCGCGCTTTGTGCTCCCCAAAGATAGGCAGCAGGATTGGCGTTTGATTTGCGATACCAATATGCGCCATGCTCAGCATGGTCATGCTGAAGGTGAAGTGTTGCAACTGCCTGTTTCAATGTCGATTTTGCACTATCAACCAAAGAAAAAATCGGCTTAAAAGTAGCGAAGAGAGCAGCAAGCTGCGACAATGGCAACCTTTAGAGCGGCACCGTCTCGTGCCGTTCACACCAACAGAAGCAACGTTCTCGTTGCTTTCGCGTTACAGAGCTATAGAAAAACAGAGGAAATTGAATGAACCCCATTCTAGCGATGCTGAAAGAAAACAATATCAGTAACGAGCAGATCAACGAGTTGTTTCAAACTCTGACCCAAAACCCGCTTGCCGCCATGGCCACGCTGGCGCAACTCGGTCTTCCTCAAGACAAAATGCAAATGGTACTGGCGCAAGTAATGCAAAATCCGGCGCTGATCAAACAAGCCGTTGAAGAGCTGGGACTCGACTTCGCAAAAGTAGAAGCAGCGAAAGCCAAGCTCCAACAATAGGCCACTACCTTTTATACCCAAACGACTTGGAGTTGCAGATAGACGGTGAATGAGTGAACCCTCATAAGTATAGAGACACTCTGTGATTGGGATGAGCGAATGCAACCAACACCGCTGCAGCTTCAACTAGCAAGGGGATAGCAAAAGGCTATGATGAATAGCGGTTCATACATAGCCTGATCCTAGTGTCATTTTTTCACCACAACTCACGCCCCAAATTCTCATAGCGCTCAATGTCTGTTCACCCATGTTTACACCTTATCGTCATAAAATCTCTTCACAATCCGACATAAAATGCGATAGATCGCACATAATTTCGTTTTATTAATGCAATCGATGTTATACTCCGCTGCAATTCTTCACCAGCGTTATGCAACTTCGCTCGTGAACCGCAACTTGGACAGCGCATTCAACATATGGACGTGACCAACCCGCTTTACCACGAGGTCACAGACTCTTTATGGCTTTCTTCAAAAATTTAGCGATAGGCAAAAAAATCGCAGTCGCGTTTGGCGTGATTGCCTTAATCAACTTAGCTTTTGGTGGCTACCTTTATAACTCCCTTCATACCATTAAAAGCGACGTACTCAATCTGACTGACGATACCTTACCTTCGATGATGTTGGTGAACGGTATCAAGTACAACATGTCCTCCGTGCGTAGAGCGCAAATCAGCTTGCTTTCCTCAACCGATGAAGCGGAAATCGCCGAAGACATCCGCTGGATGAACGATCACTATCAACAAATCGCCCAAGATCTGAGCCGCTATGAGCGCAGCATTTGGACCGATCACGAACGTAGCATCTTCATGCCAGTGAAAAACTTATGGAACGAGTACTTACGCCAGCTCGGTTCATTTAACAACGACATTCAACAAAAAGAGATGATCAAAGCGCAGCAAGATCTGCAACGCTCTCTACCTACGTTTGAAAAGTTGGAAACAGCGATTGACGAACTGCTGAAACTCAACCTCTCTTATGTGGATAATAACCGCAGTGAGCTGACCGAGCTTATTGATAACATTAGCGAATTTTCTGTCGCAAGCATTGTTGCTCTCCTCGCCTTTATGAGTGCGGTGACGTGGCTGCTCACCAATCTTATCTGCCGTCCACTGATGCAAGTCGTCACTCAAGCGAATGCGATTGCTGAAGGTAATTTAGCGCACCGCTTAGATCGCAAAACCATCGGTCACGACGAATTAGGTGAACTGGCAGATGCCTGCAGCAAAATGCAAAATAACCTGCGCTTGATGGTCGAAGAGATCATTACTAGCGCGACTCAACTGGCGCATGCGGTGGATGAAGTGAGCGCGGTGTCCGAGCAAACATCACAAGGCATGCAGATCCAGCAAGAAGAAGTGATGCAAATTGCAACAGCCATGGCCGAGATGAAATCGACCGTAGCAGAAGTCGCTCGTAATACTGAAGTCGCTTCAGATGCATCACGCGACAGCAGCCAACACGCCAACGTGGGTTCACAACAAATGCGCGCCGTCAATGACTCGATTCAACATGTGAATCAAGAGATCGGCCGCACAGAACAGCGTGTGCTGGAGCTAGAAAGCCAAGCGCAACAAATCAACATGGTGGTTGATGTGATCAGTAACATCGCGGAACAGACGAACCTACTCGCACTGAACGCAGCGATTGAAGCCGCGCGCGCTGGCGAACAAGGCCGTGGCTTTGCGGTAGTCGCCGACGAAGTACGTTCGCTGGCAGGTAAAACCCAGCAGTCCACTGGCGATATCGTTGAGATCATTCAAAACTTACAAGCCTGCGCACAAAAAGCACGTGAAACCACCAACAACAGTCGTGAGTTGATCAACCACTGTGTAGAGCAAAGCCAAGAAACACAGCAAGCGATTGAGCAAATTCGTCACCAAAGTAGCCAAATTGCGGATATGACGATTCAAATTGCCAGCGCCTGTGGTGAGCAAGATTCGGTGAGCGAAGAACTCAGCCGTAACATTGAGCGAATCAACGAGTCAGCCAAGCAAGTCGCACAGGGCTCCTCTAGCGCTGCTCAATCTTGCGCAGAACTCAGCCAGCTAGCGAGCCAGTTGCAAGATACGGTACAGCGCTTCCGCCTATAATCTCATTCTGTGATGAAATACAAACGGCCTGATATCAGGCCGTTTTTCTTTGTATAACCATCACACTCAAATGCTCTACTCCTGCTTAGGAATAACGATAGGTAATATCAGCTCAACAGCATCAGAAAACTGACTTTCTTCATCATTAATTACGGCTTGTCTCGCTGATTCAGCATTATCCGTTGCCGCAGCGACAGGCGATTCAATGGTCTCCCCTAACACTACAGCTGGGGCTGGAGGCATAAAGCCTTGCTCAACACATTGACACTCTTGCTCTTTCGCTTTACGAGTTTGATGGGGAGCGTACCAGCGTTTTAAACCTTGCTCTAGGCGCTCTGCCGCAGCGGTTGGTGTCATTTTGCCAACCAATACCGCTTGGCTCACTTCGGCAAGCTCATCACCTAACTTAGGTTGACCACGCGAAAGAATTTGCGTTGCGACCCGAATGGTTGAGTCACATTGATCGCGCCACTCTATCATTTCACGCGCCGCAAGATTGGTGACGTCAAAGAAGTGGTTAGACAACGAGAAAAACCCCGGTAGCGAATTGGTATACAACTCAGCAAACTCTGGTGTGGTTAACCATTGTAAAAAGGCCATCGCTGCTTGCGGATTTTTGCTGGCCGGGTTCATCCCCATACCGACGTCAGTATGGTCAGTAAAGAAACAGCCATCCCCTTGCTTTGCGACAGGAGGGCGCATAACGCCAAAATCGACTTTATCGGTAAATGGTGCAATTTCCCACGAACCCGCCACATAAAGCGCGGCTTTACCCGAGGTAAAGAGCTCATTACTGGTGCCATAATCCCTCAGCTCACCGTCCTCACCTAAATAGGCTCGCCAACGCGCTAGCTCTTCAAACACCTTCACGTAATGTGAATCGTCCAAATGCTCTTGGCCATTAATCAAAGCCAAACGACCATCTTCCCCTTTCCAATAATTGGGGCCGATATTTTGATAGCCCAATTCAGATGCGACCCAGCTTTCAGAACCACTCATCGATAAGGGAATATAACGTCCATCCGCTTTCACTTTATCGAGAACGGTAAAAAACTGTTCACGGGTTTGCGGCACACTCAGTCCTAACTCATTGAAAATTTTCTTATTATAGAAAAAACCATGTATCACTGAAGCCATAGGGACACAGAAGGTTTGTGCCCCAGAATCGGTTTGCCAAGGCGCTTGGGCAAAGCTCGGGAAATTTTCCATCCCAGCCATTTCGGTGATTTCTGCCAAGTGCCCGGCTTTGAAAAGTGCCAAAGAATCATCAAACGGGCGGCAAGTGATCAAATCTCCCGCTTTTCCAGCTTTTAAGTTCTCCCACAATGTTGGCATATAGTTCACATTCGGCACTGGGTTAAATTTCACTTTGATGCCAGGATTCGCAGCTTCAAAAGCGGGGATGATTTTTTGCTCCCACAGCGCCTTATCATCGGCGCGCCAACTTTCAATCACCAATTCGCTGGCCATCAACTGACCCGATAGTAGGAGACCTAGAGCTCCAATCCACTTGTTCGTCATAAGCCCTCCTAGACCTTAAAGTGTGCAATGAGTTGTTGCTGCTTAGCTGCAAGATCGGCCAACACTTCACTGCTGTTGGCGGATTCACGGGCTTCACGCTCCGTTTCATGGGCAACTTCTGCAATCCCAGTTACATGGTGCGCAACACTTTGACTGACTACGATTTGCTCTTGCGCCGCATGGGCAACTTGATCGGCCATCTCTTTAATCGCTCCCATACGATCAGCGATCGATTGCAGCGCAGAATCCATTTCCCTTGTCTGCTCAACACAAGCACGAGTCTGCTCTTGGCTGCGCCCCATCACCTCGACCACTTGCTTACTCGACTCCTGCAAGTTCTCAATCATATGTTGGATCTCTTCGGTCGAGGTTTGAGTGCGCGTAGCCAAAGCACGAACTTCATCCGCCACCACCGCAAAACCGCGTCCGGCATCTCCGGCACGCGCGGCCTCAATCGCCGCATTGAGTGCCAACAAATTGGTTTGCTCGGCGATACCGCGGATCACATCCAAAATACTGCCAATGTTATTACTAAACTCGCCCAGTTTATGGGTAATGCCCACGGCCGATTCCATATCACTCGCTAACTGCTCGGTAATACGACGTGTCGTGGCGACCTTTTGACGCCCTTGTTTTGCTTCTGCATCCGCGCGGTCCACCTCGTCTTTCGCACCATCGGTTGAACGCGCTACTTCGTTGGCACTGACTTCAAGCTCAGTAATGGCCGCCGCCACTTGGTCGGTTTGGCTCTTTTGTTCTTGCACCCGCGCCATAGCGCGTTCACTGATCTCCGCTGAGCGGCTTGCTTCATTCACCAGATGGCGTGAACCGGTGTTGATTTGTGACAGCAGCTCACCGGTTTTGTCCGCCAGAATGTCAATTGAACGAGAAAGCGCCCCAAACTCGCAACGAGTTGGGTAATTAATGCGCCGTGTCATATCGCCTCGAGCCATATAAGCCAGCTCGTGATTAATTTTTTGCAACGGCTTTTGAATACTGCGCGCCGTGGTGTAACCAATCACTAAGGCAACAGCAGCGGAAATCGCCGAGACCGCCATAATCCAGAAATTCGCACTGCTCACCGCAGCATCCGCCAGCACACGACTTTGCTGAGCAATTGAGCCGGCATATTTCGCCATGTCATCCAGTTTCGCTAAGCTATTGGCAAGACTGGCATCGACCTGTTGGTTTTGAATAAGCAGAGCATTTTCCAACTGCTGCGCTTTACGCATGGTTGCCAGCAAACCATTTTGACCCAAAGCGAGCTCTTGTAGGCGGTTGAGGTTTGCGATGTAGCGCGCTTTTACATCGTCAGGAACCAATACACGATCGAGCCGTTTTCGTGCCATTTCGATGTCTTTACTCAGAACTTTTTCCAACTCATTTAAATCAGTCTTGGCATCCGCTCGGCGAATATTTTTTAAATCGCGGGCAATTCCAGACGTGATCAGCTCAGCTTTGTTACGCATCGAACGTTGACCCGAGCTCTGTTGTAATAACAAATCGGCGGCCCATTGATAGGTATCTTCTAAGCGAATAAAGGCAATTTCTAATTTGCGACGCTGCGCCAGCGCATTCACCCATTCACTATGTTGAGTCAGTACTTGATCCGCTTGGCTATAAAACTGATTGGTGGCCTGTAACACATCTTGGAACTGCTTTTGGCTCTCTGTTGAATCCGTCAATGCGTTCATTTGCTGACTCAATTGTCGAAAGCGTGCTTGCTGATCTTTGAACTTGTTCGACAGTTGGGGGAGCTCACCAGCCTCTTCACTAGTGCGAAATTCCAGCACCCAACGGTTGCTCTCTTGTAACGCTTCCTTAAGACCCGCAACCGCCATCACTAAAGGTGTGGCTCGATCTGACACTTCTGATAACCCATCGTTAATACCGCGGATTTTCAAAGTACTAATGACACCTAATAGGATTAACAACAGGAGCATCAATACGAAGCCAGCGATAATGCGCTGCACGATAGATAAACCCATGAACCTATCCTCATGATTCAATGAAAAGATATGTTAAACATAGACAGGTTTGTGTTTGACTGCGAATCCAGTTCATCAATTTGTAACCTTGGTTATATAGAACTGTTTGGCATCACTAGAAAACGAGCATATTCGCTGACCATTATTGAATGGTCATCCATCAAAAGAGCTCACCTCAACCCTTTTTTTCACATGCGGCACAAAAATATATGACTATTCTATTAGTAAGGAATTAAAACTTTAGAAGCAAATTATGACTTCAAATCTACTCTGGAAACGGATCTCGTTGTTGAACAAAGTACCTCTCCTGATTTGCCTCACTGTCGGAGTTTTACTTTACCATTCTGATCTATACGCGCAACCCGCATCCACACCGCATTTAGTTATTGCGACGACTGACAGTTGGCACCCTTATTCTTATACCAATGCTAAGGGTGAACCTATGGGAGTATTGGTTAATTTCTGGCAAGAATATGCCGAAAAAACGGGTGTTTCTGTTGAGTTTAAAGTGACTAACTGGCAACAGTCGCTCAATAACGTGCTCACAGGAAAAGCAGATGCTCATATTGGTATGGTACGTTCCGATAAAAGAGAGCAATCTTTTGATTTCATAGAGCCCTTTTTCAGTATTGATACCAAGTTATATTTTAATCGTGCATTGTTGGAGCAAATTTCAGTCAAAGACTTCCTCGAGGGTTTTAACCAACACCCAGTCGGCGTGTTATATGGCGGATATCAACAAGATTATATGCAAACCCATTATCCATACGTAAAGCTCGCGACTTATACTAACAACCAGCAGATGATGGAAGAAGCTTTAGCAGGCAGGCTAAAGGCGTTTGTCGCCGACACCCAAGTCACCAACTATTTTCTTAATTTAGGAAACAAACCGGGCAAGATATTACCCGTTCAACACCTCTATACTGGGGTGTTATATCCAGCGATAGCCAAAGGCAGCCCTCACTTTAAAGAGTTAGCTCAAGGTTTTGCGCTTTTTAATCAGGAAGATAAGTCTCGTATTCTAAACCGCTGGATGCACTACAGCGTTGAGACCGTTTATCCACGCTTTTTGATTCCAAGCCTAGTCGCTTTCGTTTTGATTGTCCTTTCCTCTTATATCGTTATCCTAAAAAGAAGTGTCGCAGAACAAACTAAGCAACTTCGCGAAATGAATACTCAGCTCATGACACTGTCCAACACCGATAGTCTGACCAATATTCATAATCGTCGATACTTTATGATGCAACTGAATAATATCCAAAAGACGCAATGCGGTATTACTCTCATCATTTTTGATCTTGATAATTTTAAGTCGATTAATGACAACTTTGGGCATGACTTGGGAGATCAAGTGATCCAATTTGTTGCTCGTCAAGCCAAAAAATTGATCTCAAACGACCAAACTATCGCACGTATCGGAGGTGAAGAGTTTGCGGTTATTGCCTGCTTTCCAACGGTTGAGACGGCAGAAAACTTCGCTCAAACATTAGTCACTACCATTCGTGAACAAAGTCGGACCACTTTCCCACAACTAGGATTAGTCACTGTGAGTATTGGTCTTGCCTACTACCCTAAACCTCAAGAGAGCTATGATTTAGTCTCAGCAGACAATGCGCTATATCAAGCCAAAAACGCGGGGAAAGATCGGGTCGTCAGTATCATTGAGCAACATTAATATCAGCACTATTTTGATTCTGGATAGGCCAAGAAATCAACTTTACGGGAAGGTGTTATCTCGCATATAGAGGCTTCGGTTATCTGAACTCAGCTTGAACCCTATGCACGCTCTGTCTACAATGGCGCACTTTTATCGAGTCAGGTCACATACAATGAACGACACTACAGCAAAACCCACCCTACCCGATCGTTTATCCGGTAATTCACGCAGCCCATTCTTTATCAAAGAGTGCTTTGAGCACCAAATCGGTATCCGTTTTAACGGTAAAGAGCGTACCGATGTAGAAGAGTACTGCATCAGCGAAGGCTGGATTAAAATTCCATCACCAAAAGCGAAAGATCGCTACGGCAACCCTATGCTGATCCAATTGAAAGGCACGGTTGAAGCTTATTACGTGTAAGTATTCACTTTCGTACAAAGGCATATTTTTATTGCTTGAGTCGTAAAAAAACCGCCTCTAGAAATAGAAA
>NZ_WPDC01000052.1:0-23820 GCF_035615595.1 Vibrio sp. R-1
CACCACTATCCCATCTCGCTTTCAGCGAGAATGAATTGGACACTCACTTATCTGCATATAAAACCCTTTGAATTGGCACATTCTGGCTATTTCTTCTCCGCGATTCACATTTTCACTGGTCTTATCAGCAAGATCTTCGCTTTTTTTGTACGCTTTGCTCAGTGTCTAACCTAGGCAGTTTGCAATAGTTACTTTAAAATTTGCGACCTCCCCCATAAATAACAATAAGAGAACAGCCCTATGTCCGATGACAATCGCCTCAACCCAACGCCTGAAGAACAATTTCGCCAACGCGCTCTGGATTACCATGCTTACCCAACCGCGGGAAAAATTGGTATTGCACTGACCAAGCCAGCCGATTCTGCTGCCGATCTCGCTCTGGCTTATAGCCCAGGTGTAGCTGAGCCAGTGCGTGAAATCGCGCAAAACGTTGACAATGTGTATAAGTACACCGCGAAAGGCAACACGGTGGCCGTGATCTCTAACGGCACCGCAATTTTAGGGTTGGGAAATTTAGGCCCGATGGCCTCTAAGCCTGTCATGGAAGGTAAGGCACTGCTGTTTAAACGCTTCGCTGGATTGGATTCGATTGATATTGAAGTAAAACACCGCACCATCGACGAATTTATCGATACTGTCGCTAACATTGCTGATACTTTCGGCGGCATCAACTTAGAAGATATCAAAGCCCCAGACTGCTTTGAAATTGAGCGCCGCCTGATTGAGCGTTGTGATGTCCCTGTATTCCACGATGACCAACACGGTACTGCGATTGTCACCGCGGCTGGCATGCTTAACGCCCTTGAGCTGCAAGGTAAACAACTGAAAGACTGTATTATCGTCTGCCTTGGTGCGGGTGCAGCAGCGGTGGCGTGTATGGAGCTACTGATCAAATGCGGGGCAATGCGTGAGAAAATCTACATGCTGGATCGCAAAGGCGTGATCCACACTCGCCGTGATGATCTCAATGAATACAAAGCACTGTTTGCCAACAACACCGACAAGCGCACGCTGGAAGATGTGATTGCGGGCGCGGATCTGTTCTTAGGCGTTTCTGGCCCTAACTTGCTGCCAGCGGATGCCCTTAAGCTGATGGCCGACAAGCCTGTGGTGTTTGCCTGTTCTAACCCAGATCCTGAAATCAAGCCAGAAATTGCTCATCAAGTGCGTAACGACATGATCATGGGGACAGGCCGCAGCGACTATCCGAACCAAGTTAACAACGTGCTCTGTTTCCCGTTCATTTTCCGTGGAGCACTCGATGTACGCGCGAGTGAGATCAATGACCAGATGAAACTCGCCGCAGTAGAGGCGATTCGCCAACTGGCGAAAGAGCCTGTGCCAGCCGAAGTGCTGGCAGCTGCTGGAGTGGATAAGCTCAATTTCGGTATTGATTACATCATTCCAAAACCGATGGATCCACGCCTATTGCCACGCGTAGCACGCGCCGTCGCGGAAGCGGCAGTGGAATCAGGTGTTGCTCGTATCCCAATGCCAGAAAACTACATGCAGGCTTAATCTGCTTGTTTATTTGGATAAAAAGTCGATAAAAAAAGCCCCTCAGTTATATGAGGGGCTTTTTTATAAGCAGGATTTGTTCAATGAACCCGTATCACTCACGCCAATCGTTACTCATCGTAAGATTCGAACTCAATCCCCATTTCGGTCATCAAACGTTTGGCTTCGGCAGGAATATCATCAGGGCGATCTTTACGTAGGTCTTCGTCCGTCGGCAGCGGCTGGCCTGTATAAGCATGCAAGAAGGCTTCGCACAGTAATTCACTGTTGGTTGCGTGACGTAAGTTATTGACTTGACGGCGTGTTCTCTCATCCGTTAGCACTTTGAGAACTTTTAGCGGAATGGATACCGTGATTTTTTTTACCAACTCGCTCTTTTTCCCATGCTCTGCATAGGGGCTGATGTATTCGCCATTCCAGTCTGCCATTGCGCACCTTCGTTATTGTGGTTCGAATCGAAATTTCAAAGGCCCTAATTTTAGCGGGATTTACCGCCATAAGCAAAGACATACAGACGTCTAGAAGTGTTGACGTCTTTATTTAACATCAGTAAAGTGTCGAGTAATTTATGGGCAACGGATAAACCTCATCCCCCAGTTAGGGAAAGTTGCGATGCGACAACCGATACTGCAGCTTAAAGCAGGAAAGGTATATGATGAAGCCCTCTAGGACAGAATAGCCAGCAAGGAAACTCCATGACCACACGCAAGCCAGCCACCATTGCGGTTCGTACCGGGATTGAATCGGACACTCAATACCATGCCGTTGTGCCCCCCATTTATCTTTCGACCAACTATGGTTTTCCCGCATTTGGCGAAGTACCTAAATACGATTACACCCGTTCAGGCAACCCAAACCGAGGCCTGTTAGAACAAACCTTATATGAGCTTGAATGTGGAGAAGGTGCCGTAGTGACCAACTGTGGCACTTCGGCCATCAATTTATGGGTCACAGCCTTGTTAGGCCCTGACGATCTGATTGTCGCGCCGCATGACTGCTATGGCGGCACTTATCGCTTGCTCAACACTCGCGCTAAAAAAGGCGATTTCAAAGTGCAGTTTGTGGATCAATCCAACGCAGCCGCACTCACCCAAGCTTTGGCCCGTAAGCCCAAACTGCTGCTGATTGAAACCCCCTCCAACCCTTTAGTGCGTGTGGTGGATATTGCTCATCTTTGTCAGTTAGCGAAAGCACAAGGCACTTTGGTGGCGGTAGATAACACCTTCTTAACTCCAGTATTCCAAAAGCCGCTCACCTTGGGCGCGGATTTTGTGCTGCACTCCACCACCAAATACATTAATGGTCACTCGGATGTGATTGGCGGCGTGTTGATCTGTAAACACAAGCAACATGCCGAAGAGTTGGCTTGGTGGGGCAACTGTTTAGGGTCAACCGGCACTCCATTTGATAGCTACATGACCTTGCGTGGCATTCGCACGCTGGGTGCGCGGATGCGCGTGCATGAAGAGAGTGCGCAACAGATTTTGGCTTATCTACAGACTCAATCTTTGGTTGGCAAAATTTATCATCCAAGTCTGCTCGACCATCCGGGTCATGAGATTGCCAAAAAACAGCAATCTGGCTTTGGCGCTATGCTCAGTTTCGAGTTTGCCGGCAGTTTTGAGCAGCTGAAATTCTTTGTGGGTAAGTTGGCGCTGTTTTCACTGGCGGAGTCACTTGGTGGGGTAGAAAGTCTTATCTGCCATCCCGCGTCTATGACTCATCGTGCAATGGGCGAAGAAGCCTTAGCTGAAGCGGGTATTTCCCAGCAGTTGCTGCGTCTTTCCGTCGGTCTTGAAGATGCCTCTGATCTGATTGCCGATCTTGACCAAGCCTTTTTGCACACTCTTGCCGCGAATTAAGGAGATCTGTAAATGACCCATCCCCGTCAATTGCATAAATTTGGTGGTAGTAGCCTTGCCGACCCTGAGTGTTATCAACGTGTCGCGAAAATTCTTAAAAGTTATTCCAAAAGTGATGATCTGGTGGTGGTCTCTGCGGCTGGCAAAACCACTAACCGTTTGATCAGTTTTGTCGAAGCACTCAGTAAAGATGGTCGCGTTGCCCATGAAACCTTACATGCGCTGCGCCAATATCAGTCTGAATTGATTACTAAGCTACTCAGCAACGAAGCAGCCGAACCACTACTTAGCCAACTGCAACAAGAGATCAGCGTGTTAGGCGAGCTCACGGCTCCTCTTAGTAACGCGCAATACGCTTGGGTTTTGGGGCATGGTGAGCTCTGGTCGGCACGCCTGCTCGCCACGTTACTGAACCAGCAAGATTTACCAGCGGTCGCGCAAGATGCGCGGGCGTTTTTACGTGCCGAAGCAGGCACACAACCGGAAGTGGATCGCGCGCGCTCTTACCCGCTACTGAAAGCCGTGTTGGCACAACATACCCAGCGCCGCGTGGTGATCACCGGTTTTATGGCGCAAAACGAACAGGGCGATACTGTCCTGCTCGGTCGTAACGGTTCCGATTATTCTGCGACCGTGATTGGCGCACTGGCTGAAGTATCACGCGTGACCATTTGGAGTGATGTGGCTGGCGTGTACAGTGCCGATCCACGCATTGTCAGCGATGCGTGTTTGCTGCCACTGCTAAGACTCGATGAAGCCAATGAGCTGGCACGCTTAGCTGCTCCAGTTCTGCACAGCCGTACACTCCAACCTGTGGCACAAAGCACCATGGAGCTTCACTTACGTTGCAGCCACCAACCGGAATCGGGTTCTACTCGCATTGAACGTGTACTGGCTTCTGGTCGCGGCGCGAAAATCATTACTTCGCTCGATGATGTGCTGCTGATTGAGCTGAGCTTTGCTCATCACCATGATTTCCAGCGCTTGCAAGAAGATGTGTTACAACACTTGCAGCGCGTGCAACTGCAACCGCTGACTTACGAAGCACAACCTGACCAATACCGTTTGCGTTTAGCTTACACCGCAGAAATTGCGCCTGGTGCATTTGCGGCGCTGCAAGATGCCGCGTTCGAAGCGGAAATCAAACTCAAAGAAGGCTATGACCTGATTGCGGCAGTGGGTGCTGGCGTCACCAAAAACCCGAACCACTGTTATGGCTTCTACCAACAGCTGAATGCCTTACCGGTCGAATTTATCAGCGCGTCAGAATCAAGCCTCAGTTTGGTTGCCGTACTGCGCCAAACGCCGATTCATTCATTGGTTAACGCCATTCACAAACAGCTCTTCCAAGCTCAAAAACGCGTCGCGATTGCGCTGTGTGGCAAAGGCAATATTGGCTCCAGCTGGCTCAAGTTGTTTGCCGAACAAAAAGAGAAATTGGAACAACGCCACGGCATGAATTTTGAGTTGGTTGCGGTAGTCGATAGCCAAACCTACTGGTTTAATGAGCAAGGCATTAATCCAAACCAAGTGGCCACGCATTTCCAAGATGAAGCACTGCCCAACCAAGAGCAAAGCTGGCTGAAAAAACTCGGCGCATTAGAAGGGTACGATGAAGCAGTCGTGATTGATGTCACCGCCAGCGAAGAGTTAGCTGAGCAGTATCTCGACATTGCCGAACACGGTTTGCACCTGATTTCCGCCAACAAAGTGGCTGGCTCTGCTGCGGGGAATTATTACTATCAAGTTAAAGATGCCTTTCACAAAATTGGCCGCCACTGGCTGTATAACGCCACGGTAGGCGCGGGCTTACCAATTAACCACACAGTGCGTGACCTACGTGAAAGCGGCGATGACATCATGGCACTTTCGGGCATTTTCTCCGGCACGCTCTCATGGCTGTTCCAGCAATACGACGGCAGCTTGCCATTCAGTGAACTGGTGGATTTAGCGTGGCAGCAAGGTTTAACAGAGCCCGATCCGCGTAGTGATCTCGATGGTTCTGATGTTATGCGTAAATTGGTGATCTTGGCGCGTGAATCAGGCCTTGAGATCGAGCCGCAGAATGTCAAAGTGGAATCATTGGTACCTGCCGAGCTGCGCTCTGTATCGTTGGATGATTTTCTCGACAACAGCAAACTGCTCAACGAGCAGCTCGCCGAACGTCTCGCCCGTGCACAGAAGCAAGGCAAGGTACTGCGCTACGTCGCAAGGCTAGAGAAAAATGGCAAAGCTAGCGTGGGCGTTGAAGCGCTAGAGCAAGATCATGCACTGGCTAACTTACTGCCGTGTGACAACATCTTTGCCATCGAAAGCAAATGGTATCGGGACAACCCACTGGTGATCCGTGGCCCCGGGGCAGGGCGTGAAGTCACCGCTGGCGCGATTCAGTCGGATTTGAATCTGCTCGCGAGCCTACTCTAAGTTTCTTGTTCTGCCCCTTAAAACAAAGCTCGTCGAAATGGCGAGCTTTCCCTCCCATCCTCTATACTTTTGGGTATAGAAAGCATCATGCTCTATCTCTCTCACCAAGAACCATACATAGTGCTGAATGACATTTTCGAGCGTGAATCGACTTCACGATCAACATGAGTAATCTTCATAATGGCGAGGTTGACATCAAAGCGCATTCACGACATTCTACAGCCATATAGACGTCTAAACGTCAATTCAGATTCAGGCAGTGACACTTGGTCACAGGGAGTACAAGATGGGATATACACACGCTAGCCATATCGATGCATTGAACCAAAACATTGCGGAGCTTTCCGACATCAATGTTTCGTTTGAGTTTTTTCCACCCAGCTCACCACAAATGGAAGAAACGCTTTGGGGCTCGGTACACCGTCTGAAAACACTCCAACCGAAATTTGTTTCGGTCACTTATGGCGCAAACTCTGGTGAGCGTGACCGTACTCACTCGATCATTAAAGCGATCAAAGATCAAACCGGTTTAATTGCCGCGCCACACCTGACTTGTATCGATGCTACTCGTGATGAACTGATCCAGATCGCCGATGACTACTGGCATAACGGCATCCAGAATATTGTGGCGCTGCGTGGTGATATCCCGGCTGGCGGTGGTAAGCCAGAGATGTACGCTTCCGATCTAGTGACGCTGCTCAAATCACGCCACGATTTTGATATTTCCGTGGCAGCCTTCCCTGAAGTGCACCCTGAAGCGAAAAGTGCGCAAGCGGATCTGCTCAATTTAAAACGTAAAGTCGAGGCGGGTGCGAATCGTGCCATCACGCAGTTTTTCTTTGATGTAGAAAGCTACCTGCGTTTTCGCGATCGCTGTGTGGCGGCTGGGATTGAGGTAGAAATCGTGCCTGGCATTCTGCCGGTTTCTAACTTTAAACAAGCGTCGCGCTTTGCTGCGCAAAACAACGTCAAAGTTCCGAATTGGATGGTGAAGCAGTTTGAAGGATTAGAAGACGATCCAGTGACTCGCCAGTTGGTAGGTGCAAGCCAAGCCATTGATATGGTGCGCGTGCTGTGCCGTGAAGGGGTGAAGGATTTCCACTTCTACACCCTAAACCGTGCCGAAATGACCTACGCGTTATGCCACACCTTGGGCGTTCGCCCACAAGCTTAAGTGAAAACTTCGAGCCTCGATCAAAAACGCCGACATCACTGTCGGCGTTTTCATGAGGAAAATTATTCCACGTCTTCCATTTTGCCCAGCAGGCTACGAATGCGCTCTTGCCATGCCGCATGCTCTTGCTGAACTTGCTGTGCACGTTGCTCAAGTGCTTCACGCGCTTCGCGCAGCTCTTGTGCTTCATTTTGCAGCTGTTGCTTTTCTTCTTTCAGCTCTTCAACTTCCATTTGCAGCAGTGCAATGGTGTCGACTGCAGTTTGAATTTTCGCTTCCAGTTTTTCTAATACTTCAAAAGACATGACGTTTTACCCTTGTTGATTCGGTTGAGGTGAAGTGGACTTCACTGATTGAGTTCATTCTACTCAGCCCTGTGCACAGAAACACGCCCTAAGTTCGGTCTTTTTCGCTATTCGGTTAAAAAAACCGCGCAATTTGACCCAAGCTTAACTTAACGAGCCGCTAAGCCCGATCCGAACTGGCATTTTCGAGCAAACCTCGACTTTTCTTGCGCGTTTTTGATCAAAGGCAAAGGCGAATCGCCGCAAAAGGCAAACGTTTACTTGGGAGTGTGGTAGAATGCCGCGCAAAATTTCTCTCTTGGGTTTGGAGCAAAGCAAACATGAAACGCGATTTAGCAATGGCTTTTTCCCGCGTCACCGAAGGTGCCGCACTCGCAGGCTATAAATGGTTAGGACGTGGCGATAAAAATGCCGCCGATGGTGCTGCGGTAGAAGTGATGCGCATCCTGCTCAACCAAACGGAGATCAGCGGTGAAATTGTGATTGGTGAAGGCGAAATTGATGAAGCGCCAATGCTTTACATTGGTGAGCAAGTCGGTCTGGGTGGCGATGCGGTTGATATTGCAGTTGACCCTATCGAAGGCACGCGCATGACTGCAATGGGACAATCCAATGCCCTTGCCGTGCTCGCAGCTGGTGAAAAAGGCAGTTTCTTAAAAGCCCCCGATATGTACATGGAAAAATTGGTGGTTGGTCCCGGAGCAAAAGGCTGCATCGACCTCAATTTGCCGCTCAAAGATAACCTAAACCATGTCGCAAAAGCACTCGGCAAACCCTTAACCGATTTGGTGGTTATCACGCTTGCCAAACCGCGCCACGATAACGTCATCGCCGAGATGCAACAAATGGGCGTACGCGTTTTTGCGGTGCCGGATGGCGATGTCGCCGCATCGATTCTGACCTGTATGCCCGATAGTGAAGTGGACATGATGTACTGCATTGGTGGGGCACCAGAAGGCGTAGTCTCTGCGGCGGTGATCCGCGCGCTGGATGGCGACATGCAAGGCCGTTTACTGCCGCGTCATCAAGTCAAAGGCGATAGCGAAGATAATCGAATTTGGGGTGCAAAAGAGCTCGAACGCTGTCAAGAAATGGGCGTAGAAGCCGGTAAAGTGCTGAAAATGGAAGACATGGCACGCAGCGATAACGTGATTTTCGCGACCACTGGCATAACCAAAGGTGATTTGCTTGATGGCATCAGTCGCAAAGGCAATATCGCAACAACAGAAACACTGCTGATCCGCGGCCGCTGTCGCACCATTCGTCGTATTCGCTCGATTCACTATCTGGAGCGTAAAGACCAACAAGTGCGCGACATCATTCTCTAACCCGCGTATCTATCATATAAACAGACCCGCATAGAAAAGACCGCCTTGGCGGTCTTTTTTGTCTCTGAATACAAAGTGCTGCGAGCTTAGAACAGCTCTTCAGCGACTTTGTACAGGTCGGTGCGTACAGGACGCTTCATGTTTTCAATCGCATCAATGATGTCGTGGTGAACCAGTTGTTCTTTCTGGATACCGACACAACGACCACCGTGACCTTCCATCAATAGATGCACTGCGTAGTTACCCATGCGTGATGCCAGTACACGGTCAAATGCGGTTGGTTTACCACCCCGTTGGATGTGGCCTAATACGGTTGCGCGAGTCTCACGGCCTGTCGCCGATTCAATCTCTTTGGCCAGTTTGTTGGCATCCATCATCAGCTCAGTCAGCGCAATGATCGCGTGCTTTTTACCTTTCGCAATACCATCTTTGATATTGGAAATCAGCTGCTCCATATTCAGACCCGTTTCCGGGGTGATGATGTATTCACAGCCACCCGCAATCGCAGAGGTCAGCGTCAAGTCACCACAGTGACGACCCATGATCTCTACGATAGAGATACGTTGATGTGAAGAAGAGGTATCACGCAGACGGTCAATCGCTTCAATAACGGTGTTCAGGGCAGTCAAATAGCCAATGGTGTAGTCGGTGCCCGCGATATCGTTATCAATCGTGCCTGGCAGACCGATACAAGGGAAACCCATTTCGGTCAGTTTTTTTGCGCCCATGTAAGAGCCGTCACCACCAATCACGACCAGCGCTTCGATGCCGTGCTTTTTCAGGTTTTCAATCGCTTTTTCGCGCACTTCAACTTCACGAAATTGTGGGAAGCGTGCAGAGCCTAAAAAAGTACCGCCACGGTTGATCACGTCAGACACGCTTGAACGGTCTAGTTGCTTGATACGATCTTCGTACAGACCTTGGTAACCGTCGTAAATACCAAACACTTCTAAACCTGCGCCAAGTGCTGTACGCACCACGCCGCGAATAGCTGCATTCATACCTGGGGCATCGCCACCACTCGTCAAAACACCGATTTTTTTAATCATGCTCACCCTCGAACTTTGCGAATCGAATATCAATTTCTACGCCGTCTGGCTTGTAAGGAACCAGACAGAAAAATTCAAAAACTGTGCGTAATGTTACCTTTCCCGATTAGGAATACTACTGTTATTTGCACTAAATTCTGTAAGTTTTCTACTTATGTAAGAGTATTACAGTTTTGTGCTCACCCTGTGTTGATTCATGTCAGGGTTGGCGTTTTTTTGTTAACTTGGGGAAAAGATAGTCAAACTGACGCCTTTTGTCGCCTCACTGGAGCGATTTTTGTTGCTGCTCGGCCTCAAGCACCACGGAATGCGGGTCTTGGTGGATCAAAACATCAGCCCCCACAAAATGTTCACGCAATTTATCCTCCACCCGATCCGAGATCTGATGTGCTTCCAGCAACGAAATGTTGTCATCTAATTCCAAATGGAGCTGAATGAAGCGCACCGGGCCGGACATACGCGTACGCAGTTGATGCATACCAATCACGCCAGCCACACTGAGGCAGATCGCATGAATTTGTTCCAACTCTTCATCGGGTAATTTACGGTCAAGCAGCGTCTGCACCGCATCATGCACCATTTTAAAGGCGCTGAATAAGATATAGAGACCGATACCGATCGCAAAAATGGCATCCGCTTGACCCAATCCCCACCAACTTAATCCCAACGCAACCATGAT
Organism: Vibrio sp. R-1; assembly: GCF_035615595.1. NCBI lineage: Bacteria > Pseudomonadati > Pseudomonadota > Gammaproteobacteria > Vibrionales > Vibrionaceae > Vibrio > Vibrio sp. R-1. Next base: position 10,340 of record NZ_WPDC01000052.1, read on the forward strand.
GGCCGCGTTCATCAGCAGATCGGACTGATAGTGGAGCGAGTCTGCGGCAATCGCTTGGCTGCCGGTTTTTCTGACCACATAGCGCTGAAACAGTACTAAGCCAAAAGTCACCAACATGGCGATGGCGCTGACATAGATGCCTAATTCAGGAGCATTCAATTCATGAGGTCGGAAGAAGCGATCGACACCGTTGAGGATCAAAAAGCACGCGGAGCCCGAAATAAACATGGCTTGTGCCAGTGCCGCGAGTGATTCTGCTTTACCATGCCCAAACGCATGTTCATGGTCAGCGGGCTGTAGTGCAAAACGTAATACGATAAGGTTAACCACAGAGGCGGCGATATCGAGTACCGAGTCGATTAAAGACGCCAGTAAGCTCACTGACCCCGTTACCCACCACGCTGCAACTTTGACTACCAAGAGCAGCGAGGCTACCGCCGTCGCGGTCCAAGCGGCCATGGTGACCAAACGAGCGTATTCTTTTTTCATCACGCTTCCCTTTTTCTTGGGTTGTCAGACAGAAGACCGAGTATATACCCAAACGAGTGAGCGTTGCAGGTATTGGGTAGAACGAGCCTAGTCAACACTGCGCCGCTTCAAGCGGAAGAAGGAGGAGATAACCGAGAAACCAAAAACCACAAGGCAGCACTTAGGCCGCCCTGTTGAAGTAAGAGTCGTGAGTCGTTCGATTATTGATTAGCGTGTTTTTTGCCTTTGCCATGTTGGCCATCTTGCATGCATTCCGCCATTTTCTCTTGTTGCAGGGTTTGCAACTTGGCTTTCTGTTCGGCAGTCAAAATGCTCATCATTTGATGGCGTTTTTCCATCATGTTTACGCGATGAGTCACTTGCTGATCTACCATCTGTTTTGCCAGATTCTCAGCGGCTGCTTGGTCAAAATCAGCCGCGAGCACCAGAGCACGCTCCTGCGCATGCAATGCTTTCATCGCATCATGGTTTTGTCCGCGATTAGCGCGCATCTCTTCGCGTCCAGCCTCTCGCATCTCTTTGAGTTGGGCTTGCTGCTCAGCGGTTAAATCAAGCTGTTTCCAGATCCCACGCTCACCGCGGTCGCCACAATGTCCATCACCCTCTTTATCCCAACCGTGACCACCGTAAGCCAGCGCCGCCGTCGTTCCCAGAGTCAGCGGTAGGACAGCCGCGGCTAAAATCATTTTTTTGGCAAGTTTCATTGTTCGTTCCTCTATATTTCGTTTCGTTATCGATTAGGCTGCTCTGCAGCGCTTGAACATAGATTACGACTTGCAAGGTCAAGTGACGTATAGGGAGCGTAAAGAATCGTAAAGAGCAGATTACTCACTGACCACAGCACTTTTTTCACGGTAAACTGAAGGTAACCAAGCAATACACGAGGCAGCTATGGCACATATCCTTTTGATCGACGATGACACCGAATTGACCAGTCTATTGACCGAGGTTTTACAGTACGAAGGCTTTGAAATTTCACAAGCCAATGACGGTGAAGCCGGACTAGCTGCGGTCAGCGATGAGATCGACTTGATCCTACTCGATGTGATGATGCCTAAGCTTAATGGCATGGAAACCCTCAAGCGTCTGCGCGAAAAATGGGCAACGCCGGTTTTAATGCTGACCGCGAAAGGCGAAGAGATCGATCGGGTGATCGGCTTAGAGCTCGGAGCTGATGATTATCTACCCAAACCTTTTAGCGACCGCGAGTTGCTGGCGCGTATTCGTGCGATTTTGCGCCGTACGCAAAACGGCCTCACGCCTAAAAACAGCGATGTCATCGAGTGTCAGGACATTCAAGTCTACCCCGGGAAACAGGAAGCCTACTGCCAGGGACAACTGCTGGAACTGACCACAACGGAATTTGCCCTACTCACTCACTTTGTGCAGTCGCCCGGAGCAACCTTGACCAAAGAGATGCTGAGCATTGAAGTGCTCGGCAAACACCTTGCCGCATTTGATCGAGCCATCGATATGCATGTGTCTAACCTGCGCAAAAAACTGCCTGAGCGGCCGGATGGCAAAGCACGGATCAAAACCTTGCGCGGTCGCGGCTACTTAATGGTTCAGGAGGAGTAATGCGTCTACCGTTACCGAAATTGAATAACCTGTATGGGCGCATCTTTGCGATTTTCTGGTTTACCATGCTGTTGGTACTGTTCGCGGTATTGACCCTACCTCATCTTGACCCGCGTAAATCGCGTGACTTATCACCCGAAACGCATCAACGTTTGCTCGAGAGCAGAGATCGCTTTGAACAGCAATTTCGCAACCAAACCGACTTAAGAGCCATTCTGTTTCAGCTCGAAGGGCCAGACAGTCAGCACCGTAAACACGATGGTCAGCCGCGTTTTTTTATCACCGATTTAGAAAGCAACATTATCACCAACTCAAAGCAGACCGATTTTCGTTTTAAAGCGATGCAAAACTTCTGCTCCAGTATTGAATCGGTTCAAAAACCGCAGCAGCGCCTGTATGGCCGTTATATGTTGGCAGGCCCAGTGCCCATTACGTTAGCTAAGCAAGATCTGCTGTTGTATGTCGGTATGCGCTGGGATGAACCACCGCCGTTTTTGCTGCGTTTGTTTGATAAACCCTTCCAACTGTTGTTGGCAATCATGCTGGTGAGCACCCCGCTGCTACTGTGGCTGGCGTGGGCCTTGAGTAAACCGGCGCAAAATCTGGCTCAAGCCGCGCAGCGTGTCGCGCGGGGCGAATTTGTGCATGACCCGAAATTAGAACGCGGCACAGCGGAGTTTCAACAGGCGGGACGCAGCTTTAACCAGATGGTGGATGCAGTCAATCAGATGGTTTCTGGGCAGCAAAGACTGCTTTCTGACATCTCCCACGAATTGCGTTCCCCCTTAACTCGGCTACGCATGGCCAACGCGCTGGCAATGCGTAAACTCGGCAGTAGCAGTGAATTAGAGCGGATCGATACCGAAGCACAACGTTTAGAGCAGATGATTGGGGATTTACTGGCGCTCTCACGCATGCAAATCAATAGCCATTTAATGCGCGAAGTACAGCCACTGAGCAGCTTATGGGAAGAGTTGCTCAAAGATGCGCAATTTGAAGCTGAACAGATGCACAAAACGCTGACTTTTGACGCGATCCCAGAGCGAACCATCAACGGCACGCCCAAATTACTGATGAGTGCATTGGAAAACGTGGTGCGTAACGCGATCCACTACGGGCAACAGCAGATCCACGTAGCCTTTACCATTCAAGACCAGCAACTCATCGTGAGCGTCGATGATGATGGCGAAGGTGTACCCGAAGAGGAGTTGGCGGATATTTTCCGCCCGTTCTATCGCGTCTCGACAGCGCGGGATCGACACAGCGGTGGCACAGGGCTTGGTTTAGCCATCACCGAAAATGCCATTCGCCAACACAGTGGCACTATCAGCGCAAACCGCAGTCACTTAGGAGGCTTACAAGTTCGCTTTACTTTACCTCTGGCGAGCGCTTAACGCAGTAACTCGGGGCAGCAATATCCTCACAATCTTCAGGTTGTTAATGATATTAATTATCATTAACATAAAAGAATACCCTTGCTATCCGCCTTGCTGATAGCCAAGCGATATTCATCCAAGGAGGATACTATGCCCCATCTATTTCCCGATCTACCTTACGCTTACGATGCGTTAGAACCTTATATTGATGCCAAGACCATGGAGGTGCATTACAGCAAGCACCACCGCACTTACTACGATAAATTCCTGTCTGCCATCAAGGGGACTGAGCATGAAGATAGACCACTGAGCGAGATTTTCGCGCGCGTTTCGACCTTACCCGCGGCCGTGCGTAACCACGGTGGTGGCTACTATAACCACATTGTGTATTGGAACTGCATGAAGCCTAACGGTGGCGGCGAGCCACAAGGCGAATTGGCCGCAGAGATAGAACGTCAATTTGGCAGTTTTGCGCAGTTCAAAGAAGCCTTCTCGCAAGCGGCCGTGAACACCTTTGGCTCTGGTTTTGCCTGGCTTATCGTGCAACAAGGTCAACTGAGCATTACTTCCACCAGCAACCAAGACAACCCATTGATGGATGTGGTTGCCGTGCGTGGCGAGCCGATTCTTGCCCTTGATGTGTGGGAACACGCTTACTACATTCGCTACCAAAACCGCCGCCCTGAGTACATTGATGCGTGGTGGAATGTGGTGAACTGGGAAGCGGTCAGTGAAAACTACGCTATCGCACTCACCCAAGCTGCGTAAATCATCAGAAGGGGCTATACTCGCCCCTTCTTTATTTCATTGACCATCCGTTATGTTTGATATCGCTCTCTACGAACCCGAAATCGCGCCCAATACGGGTAACATCATTCGTTTGTGTGCCAACTGCGGCGCGAACTTGCATCTCATCGAGCCACTGGGTTTTGATCTGGAAGAGAAAAAGGTGCGCCGCGCCGGTTTGGATTACCATGATTTAGCTCGAGTGACGCGCCATAAAGATTACGCCGCGTTTATCGAATACTTACAGCGTGAGCGAGGCTCTTTCCGCTTGTTTGCTTGCACCACGAAAACCACACAACATCATGTAGATGCCCAATTTCAACCAGGCGATGTGCTGCTGTTTGGCCCAGAAACACGCGGTTTGCCTGCCGAGCTGATTGCCAGCTTGCCTGCCGAGCAGCGGATTCGAATCCCTATGATGCCAGAAGCGCGCAGCCTAAACCTTTCCAATGCGGTAGCGATTATTGCTTTTGAAGCGTGGCGTCAAATGGGGTTTGATGGCGCACGCTAATACACCATCAAAGTAACCGACTGACCTAAGGTATTATTTCAAACGGTGCTGGTCTTGATCGTCTTTGCGCTCAAACTCACCTTCATAGGTCGTGCCGTTTGGATTTGCACGATCGTGAAAAGGCTTGGGCTGCTCAAAACCGGCTCCACTGGCGTGGATATTGCCGACCACCACACGGCTCATCAACTGCTTTGCGAAATAAGCACGCGGCGCAGGCAGCAGTACCAGCATACCGAGGATGTCCGTGAAAAAGCCTGGGGTCAGTAACAACACACCCGCCACGGCTAACATTACCCCTTCTAAAATTTGCTGTGCGGGCAGTTGGCCTTGCGCTAAGCGCTGTTGTACGGTTAACAGCGTTTGTAAACCTTGGCTACGCACCAGCGAAGCACCAACAATTGCGGTTAACAGCACAAGGGCGATGGTCGGCCACACTCCGAGCACGCCGCCGACTTGAATAAACAGCGCGATTTCAATCACAGGGACTGCAATAAATAAAAACAGTAGTATCGGGAACACAATGCCTCCTTGGTTTTGGTCACGTTAACCACAACCGAGATGGCTGACAAGTCACCCAGAGAGAAAACCGACGCCAACAAACACTTTTTGTTTACCGATCAGCAATCACCCGATTGCGCCCCAAGCGTTTCGCCGACAACAGCGCTTGATCAGCAGTGTGTAACAAATTGTCCCAATTGTGACTCATCATCGCTCCTATGGTGCACCCAGCACTGAGCGTCAACGCAATCTGTTGCCCTTGCCACATCAAGGTATGGCTCTCAACATAGCCTCGTATGTTTTCGGCCAGCCCAATCACATTCGCCATGTCGTCGCATTCAAAGCAGACCAAAAACTCTTCACCGCCCCAACGCACACAGCAAGACAGTGGAGGTAAGTTTTGCTCCAACAATCCGGCGATTTGGCGCAGCACATAGTCTCCAGCAGGATGGCCGTAGGTATCGTTGATCTGCTTAAAATGGTCGATATCAAAAATGATCAACCCCAGTAGCGTCTCAGGTGCTATCGGCTCACTCCAAGTGAAGAAACCTCGGCGATTTTTCAATTGAGTCAATGGATCAATTTGCGATTGTCGCTCAGCTTCAGCAAGAGAGATTTTATAGTCATGAATATTGCGAAAAGTAATGATATGCAGATCGTCACGACAGGCCGGTTCGATTTGCGCTGAGACGGAAAACCATCGCTGTACCCCATCAGCGCACATGATCAAAGCGGGCATCTGCGCGACATCTTCACCTTGCGCCCGCGCCTCATCGACCGTCTTTTGCCATTGCGCAATGATCTCCTGTCGATAGTCAATGTGTGGGTAAGCCCTTTCAAACCAAGTCTCGATATCTGGCAGTTGCGCCATGGTATAGCCGAGCTCTTTCACAAAAGCTTTATTAAAATGCAGATGCTCACGCTCGCCTTGTCCGAGCACAGAAGATTTAGAAATAATGATCGGCAGCGGAATCACATCCAGTATGCGGCTGACATATCCTTGTAGATCTTGGTCCGACAATAACCTTGCTGAATCGGCACGATTCACCATAAATCCGTTCCTTTTTATACCGCTTTCTCTCTTTATATAGCTATAGATAAAACTCTCAGCAAATTTTCCATCAAATTGTATTAAAAGGTGATCCAGTTACTATTTTTAATATGCATTTACAGTATTATGTGCCTCGTAAGTCAGGACGGATTTCCAGCCAAAAACTCTGACGAATGGATTCTTAAATTACAGAAATGGCTATTAATTTAGTTTTTTACCAGAATAATTATCTAAGGATCCCCTTATGGCTACCCTATCTGAAGCGCCTAAAACAGCGACTCCGGCTACCCGCATTGAAGAAGATCTGTTAGGTCAACGTCACGTTCCTGCTGATGCTTACTACGGTATTCATACCCTTCGCGCTGTCGAAAACTTCAACATCTCTAACGTTACGATCTCTGACGTGCCTGAATTTGTACGCGGCATGATCATGACCAAAAAAGCGGCCACTCTGGCAAACAAAGAGCTGGGCGTGATTCCTAAAGATGTGGCGAACTACATCCTTCAAGCGTGTGATTTGATTCTTGAAACAGGTAAGTGCATGGATCAATTCCCGTCAGATGTATTCCAAGGTGGTGCGGGCACGTCAGTGAACATGAACACCAACGAAGTGATTGCTAACGTTGCACTCGAGCTGATGGGCAAACAAAAAGGTCAATACGAGTTCATCAACCCTAATGACCACGTAAACAAGAGCCAATCAACCAACTGTGCATACCCAACGGGTTTCCGCATCGCGGTTTATAACAGCATCCTGAAAGTGATTGATGCGATTGAATACCTAAAAGGCTCATTCGAACTTAAAGCGGCTGAGTACAAAAACATCCTGAAAATGGGTCGTACTCAGTTGCAAGACGCCGTACCTATGACCGTAGGTCAAGAATTCCACGCATGGGCTGTGACGCTGAATGAAGAGATCCGCGCGCTACAATACACTTCAAAACTGCTTTTGGAAGTGAACTTGGGCGCAACCGCGATCGGTACAGGCCTGAACGCCGCTCCGGGTTACCAAGAGCTGGCCGTGAAATATCTGGCGCAAGTGACAGGTTTAGAAACCGTTCCGGCTGAAGATCTGATTGAAGCCACCTCTGACTGTGGTGCTTACGTGATGACGCACGGCGCGTTGAAACGTCTAGCGATGAAGCTCTCTAAGATCTGTAACGATCTACGTCTGCTCTCTTCTGGTCCACGTGCAGGTCTGAATGAAATCAACTTGCCTGAACTGCAAGCGGGTTCATCCATCATGCCAGCGAAAGTAAACCCAGTAATCCCAGAAGTGGTGAACCAAGTTTGCTTTAAAGTATTCGGCAACGACAACACCATCACATTCGCCGCAGAAGCGGGTCAACTGCAGTTGAACGTCATGGAGCCTGTGATTGCTCAAGCGATGTTTGAGTCTATCTCTCTGCTGACTAACGCCTGTGTCAACCTACGCGACAAATGCATTGATGGCATCACAGTCAACAAAGAAATCTGTGAAAACTTCGTGTTTAACTCTATCGGTATCGTGACTTACTTAAACCCATACATTGGCCACCATGAGGGGGACATTGTTGGTAAGATCTGTGCCGAAACCGGTAAGAGCGTACGCGAAGTGGTACTTGAGCGCGGCTTGCTGACTGAAGAGCAGCTCGATGACATCTTCTCGGTTGAGAACCTGATGCATCCTCAGTACAAAGCAAAACGTTACGAATAATCGTTCGGTTTAAGCCCCCTTTGTTGGGGGCTTTTCTCATCAAACTCAATGCGGTGAAAGCATTATTTGAACGCTCGTTATGGTGAGTGTTGAGATAATTTTTTCATCTTTAAATGAGGTAATCATTATGATTTGGGTCGAACTGGCTATTGTTCTCCTCTTCATCTTCATAGGCGCACGGATTGGCGGTATCGGCATTGGTTTGGCCGGTGGTGCTGGTGTGATCGCCTTGTCATTAATCCTTGGCGTACCGACTAAACAAGCCTTTATTCCGGTCGACGTCATCTTGATCATCATGTCGGTCATCACCGCAATTGCCGCAATGCAAGTGGCTGGCGGTATGGATTGGCTGGTCCAACTGGCCGAAAACTTCCTACGTAAACATCCGGAAAGAATCACCTTCTACGCTCCGATTGTCACTTTCCTGATGACACTGATGGCAGGTACAGGCCACACCGCATTTTCCACTTTGCCTGTGATTGCCGAAGTGGCAAAAGGTCAAGGCGTGCGTCCTTCACGCCCACTCTCGATTGCTGTTGTTGCCTCACAAATCGCGATCACCGCTTCACCGATTTCAGCGGCCGTCGTTGCCTTTGCCGCGATGTTGGTGCCGTTTGGTGTGGATTACTTAACACTGCTGGCGATCTGTATCCCAACCACCTTCGCCGCCTGTATGGTCGGTGCGTTTGTGGCCAACTTTATGGGCAGCGAGCTGAAAGATGATCCGATTTATCAAGAGCGTCTGGCACAAGGTCTGATCAAGCTTGCGGGTACTCAGAAGCGTGAAATTCTGCCAACCGCGAAAACCGCGACTTACATCTTCCTCACCGCGATCATTCTGGTGGTGTGCTACGCGGCGGCGATTTCAAACTCGATTGGTCTAATCGAAAACCCAGCGCTTGGCCGTAACGAAGCGATCATGACCTTCATGCTCGCAGCTGCAGCCGGTATTGTGCTACTGACTAAGATTGACGCGGCACAAATTCCAGCCGCTTCAACCTTCCGCTCAGGTATGACAGCCTGTGTCTGTGTACTGGGTGTGGCTTGGTTGGGTTCAACGTTTGTCAACGCACACGTCGATGGCATCAAAGAAGTGGCTGGTACTCTGCTGGCTGACTACCCATGGATGCTGGCACTGGTGCTGTTCTTTGCTTCTATGCTGCTTTACTCACAAGGTGCAACCACAGTTGCGCTGATGCCTGCAGCACTGGCGATTGGTGTAGCACCTCTGACGGCAGTGGCTTCTTTTGCTGCAGTGAGCGCCCTGTTCGTACTGCCAACCTACCCAACCTTGTTGGCCGCGGTAGAAATGGATGACACAGGTTCAACGCGTATTGGTAGCTATGTATTTAACCACCCATTCTTTATTCCAGGTGTGGTCACCATCGCCAGCGCCGTTGCCTTTGGCTTCCTATTTGGCAGTCTGTTTATCTAAGAATAAAGTGCAAAATCATGGGAGCTGCGGCTCCCTTTTTTTGTCGCTGCCAATCGCCATTCTCCTGATTAGAGGAGCTTTATTTCTCCTGAAAATCATCTTCTTGAGAAATGCGATCCGTTTCAAACCCTACCTTGTCATCACCATCAGGCAAAGCGAGGCTAACTGGCGCGCTCAGTAAGGCTTTGCTCTGTATAGCACGTCATCTCACCCTACAATCCGTGCTCTAAATCACGGCTCCTCCTCCCACCATTCGTGATGTTCTGCCCTGCTTGAGGATTTTTCTTCATCGAAAAGATCTTTATTGAGTTGTCTCACACTCCGTAGCCCAGCATTTTCCTTAGCCTATTCATAGCGTTGAACAACAACCTCTATAATTCTAAGGAACGAGAACGTGAATAATCCTACTTTCAATCTCTCACGCGTGAATCGCGTGCTGCTGCCGATGTTGGCCAGTACCGTGCTGCTCGGCTGCAATGAGTCAAACACCAATCCAGATAACAACACCCAAGGCCCAGTCACCCCTCAACAGTTGGTGAAAGTCTATTACCAAGCGACCACCGCCCAGCGCAGTGGTGACAGCTCGCCTTACAGCAAAGCTTCTCTTTATGTTTGGAACAATGAGCAGTGCGCGGCCTATGCGGGCAATCACCCCGACGCGAACGATTGGGCTAAGGGTCTATTGCCCACCGGGATTGATGATGAGTTAGGCGCCTATTGGGAGTTGCCCTATCATGCGAATGAACCCACTCAGTGCATTAACTTTATTCCACGGATTGATGGGCAAAAACCACTGGGCGATTACGATGCCAAAGTCGATTTAACTCAGTTAGGTGCGGGTAATGCGGTTTACACCCAGCAAGGCGTTGCGGCAGTCTATCCAGAGTTAATCCCCCGCAATGCACTGCCGGCCAATACCGCGCGCCTGTATCTCAATACGCAAGATGGCGATGAAAGCTTCTTCACCCTGCATGTGTGGAATGAAGGTGAATGCCAAAACTATGCGGCCAGCAATTCAGCTTGGCCGGGCATCGCGCCGAGCGGATACAGTAAAACCTATGGCCCTTATTGGGATTTACCGATTAATGGCCACGATAACTGCATCAATGTCATCCCCAACAATAAAACCAACGGCGACTATCAAACCGCCAATTTGAAACTAGATTTCACCAAAACAGGAGCGATTGGCCCTATCGGCTTTGTGTTCAAAGGCACCGATAAGATTTACTACCAACCTTTGGCAAAACGGCCACAAAATCAGGTTGAACTGAGTGGTGCAAGCGCGATTTTTGCGGATGCGTCGACCTTACTGGTGGGCAATCTGGAGGCGACATCAGCCACTCTGTATTACTCCCGACAAGGTCAACTCCGTTTTGACAGTGCCAGTAAAACCGTACTCAATGCCGACCATACGATTACCTCTGAGCGCCCAAGCGGCACCGAATGGCAAGAGCAAAAACCGCATTTAACCTCAGACTTTCGTGGCTTTGAGTTTGATTTCCAAGCCGCAGGGTTAGATCTCAAAACTTTATTGCAAGGCCAACTGTTACTGGTCGCCAGTGATGCCACAGGCGTCCTTTTAGCAACCGAAGTGCAGCCCGCCAGTGCCTTGGATGCGCTGTATGCGGATAGCGCGAGCACTTTGCAATATGGCGCGCTGATCAATCCTGATGGCAGCACCACTTTCCGCTTATGGGCTCCGACAGCGCAAGCGGTATCGCTGATCCCTTACGGGACGGATAAACAAGCCAAAACACCGATTGCGATGAGCTTTGATACCCAGTCAGGCAGTTGGAGTGCCGTCAATACGGCACTGGCGCATGGCGATTACTATCGCTATCAAATCACCGTCTATCACCCTGCGACTGACCAGATTGAAACCTATCAAGTGACAGACCCTTACTCGCACAGTTTGGCCATCAATTCACTCTACAGTCAGGTAGTGGATCTCAATCATGCCGATCTCAAACCTGAGGGCTGGGATACGTTAGCTGCGCCACATCCACAACACGAGCGTGCCGATTTTATTTTGTATGAAGCTCACGTCCGTGATTTTTCTGCCCACGACACCACCGTCACTTCGGCGCACCGCGGTAAATTTGCCGCCTTTAGCGAGCAAGAGAGTCAGCCCGTACAACATTTAAAACAGCTAGCTCGTTCTGGTGTGACCCATCTGCATTTGCTGCCCGTGTTTGATATTGCCACCATCAATGAAGACCCAGAGCAAGTGGTCAATTTGGATCAGCCATTTAGCCGTTTGTGTGATCTCAAACCCGTACTCAAAAACGACAGTGACTTAGCGGCTTACTGCACTGGTAATGACACACTGCAAAGCGTCTTTACCACGTTAAAAGCCAAAGACTCGAAAGAGCAGCCTCTCGTGCAGCGTTTAAATGGTTTTCTGCGTGATGTGGATAGCTTCAACTGGGGCTATGATCCGTTCCACTACACCGTGCCTGAAGGTTCGTATGCCACTCAACCTGACGGCGTTACCCGCATCAAAGAATTTCGTGAGATGGTGCAAGCGGTCAAACAAGAGATTGGGATGAATGTGGTGATGGATGTGGTTTACAACCACACCAACGAAGCGGGGGTTTCGGATAAATCGGTACTGGATCGCATCGTCCCTTGGTACTACCAACGCTTGAATGAGTGGAGTGGTCAGGTCGAGAATTCTACTTGCTGCTCGAATACCGCACCGGAAAATCGCATGTTTGCTAAGTTGATTGATGATTCGATTCGTACTTGGGTTAAAGAGTACAAAATCGATGCCTTCCGCTGGGATTTGATGGGACATCACCCACTGGCGCAAATTGAGCAAACCTTAACGGCGGCCAAGCAAATCAATCCTGATGTTTACTTCTACGGCGAAGGTTGGAACTTTGGCGAAGTGGCGAATGATCGCCAGTTCAAACAGGCAACCCAACCCAATTTGGCCGGAACGGGCATTGGCTCGTTTTCAGATCGTCTGCGTGATGCCGTGCGCGGTGGCGGTCCATTTGATGGTGAAGCGAGCCTACGCGCTAACCAAGGCTGGGGTAACGGTATTTATGTGCAAAAAAATGATCTGAGCAACAACACGCGAGCTCAAGCACTGCACTTGGCAGATTTAACTCGCCTTGGTATGGCAGGAAATTTAAAAGCCTTCACCTTTATTGACCAAACAGGCAACACCATCAAGGGCTCAGAACTCGACTACAACGGGCAAGCGGCAGGTTATGCCAATGATGCATGGGAGATCCAAAACTATGTTTCTAAGCACGATAACCAAACCTTGTGGGATAACCAGCAGTACAAAATTGACTATGCGCTACCACTCCGCACTCGAGTGCGCATGCAAGCGGTCAGCTTAGCGACGGCGGTATTAGGCCAAGGTGTGCCTTTTGTGCACATGGGAAGCGAGTTACTGCGTTCTAAATCCATGCAGCGTGACTCTTACGACTCTGGTGACTGGTATAACCGCGTTGATTTTGGCAAAACCAGCAATAACTGGAATGTGGGCCTGCCACGTCAAGACAAGGACAGCAGCAACTGGTCGATCATTGAAACCGTGATTGCGCAAGCCGGAGCCAATGCCGAGCCACAAGCCGCCGACATTGCCACCATGAATGATTATTTCAATGAATTGGTGCAACTGCGTCGCTCGTCATCCTTACTCACGTTAGGCAAAGGCAGTGAGATCATCAAACGCGTCCATTTCCACAACACAGGCAGTGAGCAAATTCCGGGCGTCATAGTGATGAGCATTGATAACCAAGGTGATCTGCATGATGCTTCCCTCGATGCTGCGCGATCAGGCTTGGTGGTGGTACTCAACGCCAGCCCAACACCGCTCACCGAGTTTGCCCACTTTGATGCCACCGATTATCAGTTGCATGCCATTCAAGCGGATCTGGGTAATCGTTCCATCGCTTATAACGGCGCAGCCGCGAGCGTTGTTAACCAGCGACTTAGCGTTCCTGCATGGTCAGTCGCCGTATTTGAAAAACGACATCCTTAAGTAAAGGGAAAGCTTTCGCATCCTCGAATCAACAACACCTAATGACAAGGGAAGCCACTGG